>JANQQY010000133.1 GCA_028284845.1 Spirochaetales bacterium | reverse complement strand
AGAAAGAGGCCGAGCTCTCTGAGGTTCTCGGCGCGACCCGCACGTCGTAGGTTCATGAGCCGGCCTCCGTCGTAGATGGAATGTCGGCAACCATGGATGCGTGCAATATCTCCTCCTGATTCGTGTCGCATGTGACAAGCCGCGCAGTCACATGGCCCTCTTTCATGACAACGATGCGATCGCTCATTCCAAGGACCTCCGGCATCTCGGAGGAGACCATGATGACACCGTAGCCAGCCTCTGCGAGATCGCAGATCAGTTCGTGAATCGCCGCCTTCGCCGCAACATCGACGCCCTTGGTGGGCTCATCAAGGATGATCACCTTGAGCGAGCGACTCAGGATCTTCGCGACCACGACCTTCTGCTGGTTGCCACCTGAGAGCGCTGAAGCCCGCGTGAAAATGGTTGGTGCGCGAACGTCGAGTCGTCCGGCGAGATCACCGGCGGCCTGATTCTCATCGTTGTGCCGGAGCCATCCCAGGCGTGAGAACGAACGGAGCGCTGGAAGCGTGATGTTGCGTCCAATCTCCCACTCGAGGACGAGCCCCTCTTTTTGCCGATCCTCCGGCAGACAGCCAATCCCGGCACGAAGTGCGTCGATAGGTGACCGAAGAGAGACCTCTTTATCATTGATGTAGATGTGGCCGTCGTCCGCCGGGTGGATTCCGTAGAGAGACTCGCAGACCTCAGTCCGTCCCGCGCCCACAAGACCGGTCAGCGCTACGATCTCACCGCGTCGAACGTCGAAAGAGACATCACGGAAGAAGCCAAGTCGCGAGAGACCCTCGACTCGGATGACCTCGTCTTTGATCTCTACCTCACGCTTGGGAAACATCTGCGAAATCTCGCGACCGACCATCGCGACAATCAGGTCCTGCTGGCTGAGGTCCGCCGCGGGCCAGCACCCGATGTGCTGCCCGTCTCGGAAGACGGTTACTCGATCGGCGAGCTTCCAGATGTCCTCCATTCGATGCGAGATAAAAATGATCGCAACTCCGGACTCTCTGAGCGCCATTGCGAGCCGGTAGAGCTCATCGCACTCGTGCTGGGTGAGTGCAGCGGTTGGCTCGTCCATGATGACAATACGCGCCTTCGTAGAGAGCGCCTTCGCGATCTCCACGATCTGTTGCTGTGCTACGGAGAGCCCTCCCATTCGATCGTGAGACGAGAAGTTCGCATCAAGCTGTTCAAGGAGGCGGGAGGCCT
The DNA here is from genome assembly GCA_028284845.1 of Spirochaetales bacterium. Taxonomy (GTDB): domain Bacteria; phylum Spirochaetota; class Spirochaetia; order DSM-27196; family SLST01; genus SLST01. The sequence goes on along the minus strand of JANQQY010000133.1, from coordinate 1,552 downwards.
CCTCATGTGTTTTCTTCCAGTCGATGCGACGAGTCACGCCGGTAACCTTCTCATGACCCATAAAGATGTTCTCAGCCACGCTGAGATCGTTGTAGGCGGTGACGTGCTGGTAGATCGCGGCAACACCGTTCTGGGCAGCCTCCATCGAGCTTCGGAATGCAACTGGCTCGCCATCAAGGAGCACCTGCCCCTCATCCGGCTCGTGGACCCCGGTGATGATCTTGATGAAGGTCGATTTGCCGGCCCCGTTCTCTCCCATCAGTCCGTGGATCTCCCCCGGCTTCAGATCGAAGTGAACATCTGACAGTGCCTGGACGCCGGGGAAGGCTTTCGAGATTCCCCGAAGTTCAAGGACCGGTGCGGATTTAGTTGCCATCAGCAGACACGCTCCACAGGTACCCCAAGAAGTTGGCCAAGTTTCAGAATTGCGCCGGCCACATGCCCGAGCCCCACCGCGAGATGGTGGGATGGACCATGGGTCGACCATCGGTTCACAAACTCTTCCGCTCCGATCTCGAAGCGGTAGCGGCTATTCGTGTTTCCAATCTGCAGAACAGGTCCGGGAACGCTCTCGCCTTCGGCGGTGAGGAGTGAGATACCTTCGGGCCCTTCGCATACGGAAAGGACGGTGACCGGGCCGTGCTTGACGCTCATCTGAATCGAGAGGCCTTTCCCCGGCTTGCCGTGATAGACCGGCAGCGGAACGAGACCGACGCGCCCTTCTGCGATCGCGAAGTGCGCGGGACCATCGTGCCCAAGGAGCACGACATCATCATCGAAGTCCATCGCATAAAACTCGGAAAAAGATCCGCCGGAGCCAAGTAAGTCCAAAATCTTCATTGCCTGGGCATTCTTGATCTCGTACTCGCCGGCTACCGGCACATTGCGCCCGGTGAGAAGCGTGTTCCCGGCGATGACGGAGGTCACGATCTCCTCGTACTCGTTTCCGTCCCAGCCCTCGTAGTAGTAGGCAAGCGAACCGAGCCGATGCTCTGCGGCCATTCGGTCGAGCGCAACTGAGGTTCGTGCGGCCCGCTCAAGCTCTTCGTGTTCACACTCGTCGGAGACTTCAAACGCCTCGCCAAACTCTTTGAGCTTGGCGCTCACATCGGCCTCAGTAACGGCGTTTCGAAGCGCAGCAACCTCGCACATCTCGATGATCTCAAGGTGGCCGCCAAAGGTGGAGAGCTGCTTGGTGACATCCGAGTAGACGTCGAGCATCCCTCCATACGCGTGGCCAAGGACGCCGAGCCTGTTCTCGTTCATCGCTGCCATCACCTGTGCCGCCTGCAGCCATTCGGATATCTGCTTCCAGGTCTTCTCGCTCTGGAGGTATCCGGTCACAAGATGGTAGGCGATTCCGGACCGTTTGAAGACACTTGCGATCTCAGGAACAGAGCAGGCCTGACAATGCGCGAGCCATTCACCGGTCATGACGCCGCGATCACCAAGCCTGTTAAATGAGTCGTAGTCGATTTTAGAGACGGGCTGAATGTTGAGCACCACGATGGGAACGGCTGAGAGCTGAGCGACGGGAAGCACGGTCGAGGAG
>JANQQY010000125.1 GCA_028284845.1 Spirochaetales bacterium | reverse complement strand
TCTATCACAGGAAGACATCTGCTTCTCGCAGGAACCTCCGACTCATCGGGAGCGTCTGGTGAAGAACCTCAGTGACGATTGGCCAAAGCTTCGCCACCTGATTCAAGAACCGGTCCGGCTCGACACGGATCTGCTGGCCGACATTCGCTCTGAGATGGAGGCGAGGGATCAGGCGTTTGGGCTTGGTGTGAGCTACCCGGGCTTCCAACACTGGGAGGGCAGGGTCGAAGGGAGCATCCAGACACTCACCTACGCGGAGATCGATCAGCCCGAAATCCTTGAGGAGTGGATGGAGCTCGAGCTTGCCGCTGGGACGCGCCTGGTGGAACTCATCCTTGAGACAGAGCCCGACTACCTTGGCTTTGGTGGCTCGGGCACCCTTACCCTCGCCTCTCCTGAACTCGCGAGGAAGTACGCCCTACCTGCCGTCCAAATATGGTCTGAGATGGCGCGTGATGCGGGGGTGCCGACGGTGCTCCACAGCTGCGGAAGGTCGCGCGAACTCGTCGCGATGCTCGCGGAGGACACCGACGTCTCCTGCGTGAACCCTCTTGAGGTTCCCCCAATGGGCGACGTCGTTCTGGCGGAGGTCAAGGAAGCGTACGGAGACCGTATAGCGCTCATGGGAAACCTGCACACGACGGACGTCATGCTCCGGGGAAATGCCGATGAGGTGTACGACGCTGCAACTCGGGCGATCAAAGACGCCGCCGAGGGCGGTGGGTTTATTCTCAGCACCGGCGACCAGTGTCCTCGGGAGACTCCGGACGAGAATCTCGCAGCTCTCCACCGAGCAGTTGAGGATCACGGCATCTACTAGAGCGGCACGCGGCGAACCTCGGTCTCCGGCCGCTCACCCGTCCTGCGCATCGCCCAGGAGATCGTGCATCTCCGCTCTGATTCCTGCCGGCCATTCGATCGTGAGCGACCTGAGCGCAGGCCAATCGTGAGCGTAAAGGGCACGGCACGCTTCTTCGAAATCCGGAAGGTCACCGGCAATCGCCCAGAGAATCGCATGAGTCGCATCCACTCGCTCCCGGAGACGATCCTCCGGCGTCTCGGCCTTTCGCGCGGCATCGATCAATCGTCGGATCGTTGCGGAGGCACTGCGAGGCTGAGCACTGAGCCAATCCCAGTGCCGCGGTAGCAGGCAGACCTCCCCGCAGTTGACACCCATCTTTGGCCTCCCGCGGCCACGACGGCGCGCGAGGACCGAGGCAACGATCCCCTCCGCCGGCAGTGTGGCGTCAACTTCGATCTGCTGCCCACGCGTCGTCTCAAATAGCAGCACTGGAGAGAGCGTCTCGGGTGCACCGGCGTGCTCCGCGATTGCGGTGGCGACGGCTTCCAGCTCCCCGAATGCGACACGCTCTGTTCCGCGGAACGCGACGTAGCGCGCACGAGATGGATCGGACGCCGCGGCTGGTGGGGTCGTCGTGCTACCTGACGATTCGGGCAGTTCAGGTTGAGGTGATCCAGAATTGGTTGAGTTGGAAGAGGCCATGCAGAGAATTTAACCCGGAATAAAAAGATAGGCAATATATACCGGGTGAAATTCTTGGACGTACAGCGGCAGGGACTACGCTTCGCCGGCCTCGTCCACGAACTGCTTCTCGTAGAGCCCCCGGTAGCGCGTCGCCCCCGACATAAGCTCACGATGCGTGCCCTGCTCGACGATTTCCCCGTGATCGATGACGTAGATGCGGTCGGCGTTTTGAACGGTCGTGAGCCTGTGAGCGATCACAAAGGCGGTCCGGTCGCGGAGGAGCTGGTCGAGGGCGCGTTGAATAAGCGATTCAGTGACCGTGTCAACGCTCGAGGTGGCCTCGTCCATGATCAAGAGTCGCGGATCTACGAGCATCGCTCGGGCGATGCTGAGAAGTTGGCGCTGACCAACCGAGAGGTTCACGCCGCCCTCGTAGATGGCGGTCTCGTATCCGTTCGAGAGGTTCGAAATGAAGGGGTGTGCCTCCGATGCCCGGGCGGCGGCCTCCACCTCGGATTGGGTCGCCTCCGGTTTGCCGTATCGAATGTTCTCCGCGATGGTGCCCGGGAAGAGGATGGGATCCTGCGATACGTAACCCATCTGTTTGTGAAGACTCGCGGCGGTGTACTCACGAATGTTTCGACCATCAATCAGGAGGTCTCCGGAGCTCGCCTCGTAGAAGCGGCAGAGCAGGTTCGTGATCGTGCTCTTCCCCGCACCCGTTGGCCCTACGATCGCGATTGTCTCGCCGGGTCTGGCGGAGAGCGAGACGCCTTTTAGGACCTCGACGTTGTGGAGATAGGAGAACCCCACGTCAACGAAGTCGACGCGACCCTTAAGTGGTCCGGCGGCGATCGCATCGTCGGCGTCCACGACCGCAGGGACGGTGTCCAGTAGTTCCAGAACTCGTTCGCCGCCGGCTGAGGCGGACTGGAGGGTCGTGAAGAGCTGGCTGATCTCTCGGATGGGAAGGAAGAATCTCCCAACGTAGCTCATAAAGGCGACGATCACCCCAATGGTTACCGAGCCCCGGATAGCCATCAGCCCGCCGGCAACCAGCACGATGGCCGTGGCGAGGACGCCCAAGAAATCCATCGTGGGCATAAAGACAAAGGAGAGGCTCACGGCGCGCACATGTGCCTCCCTGTTCTCCTGATTACTTCGCTGGAACTGCCGCTGACTCTTCTCCTCTTGGGCGTACGACTGGATCACCCTCATGCCGCCGATGTTCTCAGCGAGGCTCCCCACGAGAGTTGCGACACTCTCGCGCGTCTCGCGAAAGGCGACACGGGCGCGGCGAGAGAAAAGGACGGTGGCGAGGACCATAATCGGGATCACGGCAAAGGTGATGAGTGCGAGTCGTGCCTCCATGACAAGCATGATGCCGACGATTCCTCCCAGGAGAACGGTGTCGCCCACGAGCGTGACGATCCCCTCACTCAGTAAATTGTTGATGACGACGACATCGTTCATGACGCGTGAGACCGTCACGCCAACGATATGCCGATCGTGATAGGCGACGGAGAGTTGCTGGAGGTGGGCAAAGAGCTTGGCCCGAAGATCGAACAAAACACGTTGCCCAAGAACGGAGAGCAGGAAGCTCTGGCCACTCGCCGCACCGTAGGTGAGAAGCAAGGCGAGGCCAAGGAGCACCACGTTCCTTCCGAGGCCGGCGGTGTCGAGCTGCGCGATGTTGACGTCTATGATCGCGCGCGTGAAGTAGGGCACAAGGAGACCGGACCCCGTGGTGACCAACATCAGCACGAGAGCGAGCACGAGCCTCTTCCAATAGGGAACGACAAATGCAAAGAGCCTGCGAAGAACGTGCCCCTGGATGGTAGCCTTCTCATGCCCACCCATCTCTTGGATCAATCCGCGGGGTCCCGCCGCTTGTCCGCCGCCAACACCAATCATGCGCCATCCTCCGCCTCTACGGCCTTGGTTGAGTGCGCGCGGAGCTGACGAGCAAAGATCTCGGCATAAGTCCCACTGGTTCGAAGCAGCTGCTCGTGAGGTGATTCAGAGCCGGTCCGGTGGGCGCTTGCGTCAATGCAGCCTCGATCAAGAACCAGTACGTGATCTGCCGCACGAATCGTGCTGAGGCGTTGAGCAATGATCACCGATGTGCGGCTCTCCATCAGCCTCTCAAGCGCCTGCTGGATCTGCCGCTCCGTGTCGGTATCGACGCTGGAGGTGGCATCGTCGAGGATCAGTATGCGGGGATTCTTCAGGATCGCGCGCGCAATGGAGAGTCGTTGCTTCTGGCCGCCTGAAAGGGTGACGCCCTTCTCCCCCACACGCGCATCGTAGCCGTCCGGTAGGGAGATTATAAACTCGTGGATGTGCGCCGCCGATGCCGCTGCCTCTATCTCTGCACGGGTCGCATGTGGTCTACCAAAGGCGATGTTCTCCCCGATGGAGGAGGCGAAGAGGACGGTGTCCTGCAGGACGATTCCGATCTGATCGCGGACCGACTTCAACGTCGCCGTTGAGATATCGGTGCCGTCGATGAGCACGCGCCCCTCAATGGGATCGTAGAACCGAGGAATAAGGTTGATGATCGATGACTTTCCCGATCCGGTTCCCCCAAGGAGGGCAAGGCGTTCTCCGGGTTCAACGGTGAAGCTCACTCGGTCCAAAATCCGTTTGCTTCTCGCGTAGGCAAAGCTGACGGTTTCGAATTTGATTCGTCCCTCGACCTCTCCAAGCGGCTCTGCGTCGGGCGCGTCCTGGATCTCCGACTGCCGATCAAGAATCTCGAAGATCCGCTCGGCGCTGGCTGAGGCTTGCGCGACCGCACTAATCATCCAACCGATCCGACGCATCGGCATGAGCAGCTGAGTCAGGTAGGTCATGAAGGCGACCAGAACGCCGAGCGTGAGCACGCCCTCAATCACCAACGACCCGCCAAAGGAGAGCACCATCAGCGTCCCCGCACCCGCCAGCAATTGCATAGCCGGACCAAAGAGCGACCGCATGCGGGCCTCCTGACGTTGGATACCAAGGAGGGTGCGATTAGCGACATCAAACTGATCAATCTCCCACTCTTCTCGGGCAAACGCCTTCACAATTCTAGCGCCGCGAAGGTTCTGTTCGAGTCTGGCCGTGAGGACGGAGTCTTGTTCACGAATCTGCATGGAAAGGGGTCGGAACCGACGTCCGAAGGCAAGGCCTCCGACGATGAGAAACGGAAAAACAGTAAAGGTAAGGAGCGCGAGCCGAGGACTCAGGAGAAACATCGAGACGGAAACGCCGGCGACTTGGACCACCATATTGACGATGTTAAAGACGGCCCGGCCGGTGAGAAACCGAATTCGTTCGATGTCCTGATAACTGCGCGAGAGAAGCTGTCCGGTCTCCGCCTCGTCATGAAAGCTGAATGAGAGCGCTTGCAGCTTCTCGTGGAACTCATTCCGAAGATCAAAGGCGACACCCTGAGACGACTTCCCCGTCCAGATGCCCGTGAGGTAGATACAAACACCACGCGCCAAGGCGACGGCGAGCAGCATCGCCGCCCCGGAGAGGACCGTGCGAGGTGATCCGCCTCTGATTCCGTCGTCCACCATCCCACCAATGATGATGGGCATCCAGATATTGGTCGCATTGATCGCAAAGCCGGCGAGGTACTCTCCGGAGACCATCAGCCAGTAGGGCTTGAGCCTGAGAAGAGCCCGCCATGCGAAGTTTCGATGTGGCCCTGCTATGTGAGCTCCTGATATCGAGGCTTGATCACCATCTCCGAGACGTGGGTTGTTGCCGGGAGTCTGACGATGAGCGAGACCATCTCACCAATGTCCTCCGGCCGGACCATCTGAGCGCGTCGTTCGGGCGTGGGAGGAACCGTCCTCTGGTCGAGGATGGGCGTGTTTACCTCCCCGGGGTAGATGTTTGTCACTCGAATACCTCGGTCTGCAAGCTCATTGCCGGCCATGATTCCAAGCGCGAGGGAGGCGAACTTGGATGAGGCGTAGGCAACGCCGGCCATCTGAAGGGCCCGCACGCCGGCTATCGATGAGACATTGACGACAAGGCCGCCGCCGTCTCGATCGTCGGTAGCCATGATCGGAAGCGCCGCCTTGAGCGCGACAAAGGCTCCGGTCGCGTTGACGTCCAGGATCCGGCGCCACTCGTCCGGTGTGGTGTCATTGATCGTGCGGTTGGTGACGTTGATCCCGGCGCAGAGCGTCAGAACGTCGATTCGTCCCGTGTCGGTTTGGATGCGCGAGACCACGCCGGAAAGATCGGAGTCCGAGGTAACGTCCGCGGGCGCGGAAACCAGCGTTCCGGCTCCCTCGTAGGTATCAGCCGCCTTGGCAAGAACGCTCTCACGGCGTCCTGAGATGTAGACCGTAAAGCCGTCGTTGGCGAGAGCGCGTGCAACACCCAGACCGATTCCGGTGCCGCCGCCGGTGACCCATGCTGTTTGTGAACCCATGTCTCATTGTACGCGGCGTTCGGATCGTATACAAATCGCACGCTCGCCCGCCGTTGGCATTTTGAGGCATGATTGGATGGTGGGCGTCATCGTTGGTACATCCGGCTACTCGTACGCCGATTGGGTAGGCACGGTCTATCCAGAGGGCACGCGCCCCGTTGACTATCTGGCGCACTACGCTCGGCGATTCGCACTGACCGAGCTGAACTTCAGCTACTATCGCGAACCCACGACCTCGAGCCTCCGACAGATCGCCCTCAAGTCACCGCCTGGATTCGCATTCACGATCAAGGCACACAAGAGTCTAACGCACGAGCGCGGGGCAGAGTGGATCGATCACGCGACGAGATTCCGGTCGGCGCTGGAGGGTTTGACGTCGGTTCGGAGGAACGATTCCGACGATGTCGAGGATACGCTGGCAGGCGTCCTCCTTCAGTTCCCCTTCAGCTTCCACTACACCGCGGAGAATCGCAGATATCTTGCATCGCTGAGTGACGCGTTTGACGGCGTGCGGACCTTTGTGGAGTTCAGAAACGACGAGTGGGACGAGCCCTCGGTGTGGAGAGAGATGGAGAAGCGACGATTGGGACTGGTAATACCGGATCTCCCGCGACTCGACGGACTCCCGCGGACCGCACCGCGCCTGACCACGCCCTGGGGCTACGTCCGTTTTCACGGTCGAAATGCGGCCGGCTGGTGGGCCGGTTCAAACGTCTCACGCTACGACTACCTCTACTCGGAGGAGGAGCTGTGCGATTGGATCGGCCCAGTAACCGCGATGGCGAACGATGCTGAATCTGTGATCGTCACCTTCAACAATCCCCTTGGCGGACAGGCGGTGCAGAATGCCAAGCAGTTCTCTTCCTTGCTCGGCCTGGATCAGCGGGATGGACTTCTCTCGTAGGATCGGGGAGACTCAGCGCACGATGGAAGTAGAAGTCTACAAGAAACTCGCCCTGAGCCAGCTGCTTGCAGCGCTTGAGACGCTCCAACAAACGATAGAGCGGACGAGCGACGAGGCATGGTACGAAGATCACACGGACGATCAGGTCAATCGAGTCGTCTTTCACACGCTCTACTACACCGATCTCTACCTCTGCTCCGCGCCGGAGGAGTTCCGCAATCAGGAGTACCATGCGTCGCACCGTGAGGTGTTTCGGGATTACGAAGAGGGGGAGAATCGTCCCCCGCAGCATCAGTACAGCCGCGAGCAACTGCGCGATTACTACGACTTCTGCGTGAGAAAGGTGCGGCGCGTCATTGGTGCGGAAACCGACGATTCACTCGCGGGGCCGTCGGGATTCTCATGGCGAGAGTGCTCGCGTGCCGAAGTCCATCTCTACAACGCCCGCCACATTCAACACCACGCTGCTCAGCTCGGATTAAGACATCAGCTATCGGGCGGCCCGCCACTCCGGTGGGTTGGAGAGCGAGGATAGCCGGTCGATCAATCGACCTCGACCACCTGCGATCTTCCTTCCGACTGATCGCCGGTGAACCAACGCCACGATTCGTCAAGAACGACGCGACCATCCTCTTCCCGTATCACCGACCGACAGGTCCCGGCCACGACCTCCCCTGAGGCGCTCAGGTGGTGATAGCGCATATCGAGCGTGCCGTCCTCGCGAATGACGCCCAGAAGATGACCGCCGGAGACTGATCCTCCGGAATACTCGGCCCACACTGTCGAACCGTTCTGATGGTAGAAGAATCGAGTCTCGGCATTCACTTCGCCGTTCGGCGTATTCGAGAGTGTCGTGAAGGTCTTACCGTCGAGGTTGATGTTCATCAGTACCGCCCAAAAGGGCCACCCAAACCGGGCGGCCCTCAAATTCAATCTCGCGGGAGCGGATCAGATATCGCAGCTCCCGGCCATGCAGGCGAGTTCCTGGGCAGCGTTCGTCAGATCGCTCTCCTCGTAGCGGTAGATCTTGGCGAAGTCGATCTTTGGGAACGCCTTCATCCGCTGCTCGTACTCGGTCGCACTGATCTCCTCGTACGGCATCTGCTGGTAGTTCGCATCTGAAGAGGGGAGGAATGCCATGCCGCCGATCTTGTCCTGGTGGTCCCACACCCAGCGCATCACGTCCAGAATCTCGTTCGGCTGGTAGGTGATGGTAACGCTCGGATTGTGCTCAGTGTAGGCTCGCTTGTTCTGCAGCCAGTAGTCGCACTGCTCAATCGCGCTGCGATCATTGCGAAGCACGGCGCCTCCCGGCGACTTCACAGGAAAGTGGACGACCCAGGTGGTCGCGTTCTCGACCGTCTGGCCGTTCTCCGGATCCATGGGGACACCGGCATCCTTGAGTGCGCGGTAGACCGGGCTGTGGCCGCTGACACGAACGTTTCGGACGTAGTGCTTCGCCCACCTCGCGTGCAGACCGGACGAGCTGTTCAGCAGCTGGCTGGAGTTTCCTGACGGTTTCACACAGGTTGTAGAGGCCGATTCCGGAATGCCAAGCATTGTGGCGTACTTCTGGTTGGTCTCACGAACGACCTTCCGGAGCCGAGTCTGGATGAGCTCGTCCTGAGCAGCCGAGCTGTCGAGCTGACCGTTGAGGTCAACGCCAAGAAGTCGCTCCTCCGAGCAGTTCTTTGCCCAGATGGGACGAAGACCGGGGAAATAGGTCGCCATGCTCTGTATGGTACCGATGATCGTTGCGACCTCGACCTTGCTGACAAGCGTCTCGTAGGTGTCGGTACTCCGCGCGACGGCGCTCGTGAGGTTACAGAACTGGTAGGGGCGGAGGATGATCTCGCCGCAGGGGTTCGTGCCAAAGATCGCCTCTTTGCGTCGCTCTGGGCGACTGTTCACTGCAGCCCGTCGGTTGAAGATGCCCGGCTCACCGCCTCCTGAGGCAACCATATCGAGCACGAATCGCGAAACTTCCTGCTGGCTCACCTCGCGGTCGGGCCATACGGCCGAATTGTTTGCGTTCCAGCGCTGGCTGTTCTGCACCCAGAAATCGCCGTCTTTGCAGTGGCGCATCTCAAGGTCGTCGTAGTCAAAGAGGCTGATCATCGCGGTGCGTCGAACGCCACCGGAGACCGCGGCTCCACCAACGGCACACATGATGTCGTGAGCATCGAGGCTCGTCATGAAGCTGCCCTGGCGGGCGAGGATCTTGTCGCGAGCAAAGCGAAGCATCGTTCGCAGAGGCTCCGGACCGGATGCTCGACCACCCTTCACCTTGAGCGGCGCGCCGGCGGGACGAATCGTGCTCAAATCAAATTCGATGTCCTCACCGTCAAACCAGGTCTGAAGGCCGGTACGAAGGGCCTCAGCCCAACCGTCGGATGTGTCCTCGACAACATGGATGTCTCGCATGACGCCACTCTGTCGCTTGATCCGAGGCATCTGCTCCACGTACTGACGCTCAACGCTGAATCCCACGCCACAGCCACTCATCGAGATGATAAGCGCTTCGACAAATGAGTCGATGCTGTCCGCAGGCAGGTAGGAGCAGTTGTAGATCGCGACGTTGTTTCGTCGGGCCGGATCACCGGCCATCGCGAGCAGGCGCATAGAGGGCATCGCCTCCATGTTCAGAATCGCCTTCCGAATTCGCTCGTAATCCTCTGACGGAAGTCGATCCTCGCTGAGCTCCTTCAGATAGTCGACGGCGCGATCGACCGTCTCGAGCCATGTTTCGCGACGCCCGAGCTCGTAGTTGAATCGCGAGTACTTGTCATAGAACTGAAACTGCTGGATCGGCGTTGGGAAGTACTCACCTGCCTGATCAAAGGCCTGCTGAACGTCGGCGGGTACCGCACGATCCTGACGAAGTCGCGCATGCTCGGCTCGATAGAGGATGTATGCCTTTGCGGCCGGGTACTCGCCGTTCGCCTGAAGCACGAGTTCCACAACGTCCTGGATATTCTCAACCGTTGGATTGGGATATTGCGCAGCGACCACGTTCACGACCTGGTCGGTGATCTCCTTCGCGCTCACAGCAGGTGCGACCGCAGTAGAGCCGCCTCCGGCAGCTCGTCCGCCCTTCGCCACGGCTTCGAAACACTTCTCCACCGCCTTCTGAATTCGATCCGGCTCAAAACCGACGATGCGACCGTCACGCTTCGTGATTGTCGAAGGCACAACGGTCGTTTCGTCGTCGTGTCGGTTGGTATGAATGGCCACAGGTTGCAATGTGACCGTCTGTTCGCTCATAGTTCCTCCCCAGTGCGACGGGAACCGATACTACACCATCTGTAGCGTGACATTCAATACTTATGCACAAAATATGGTGTAATCGGCCCACTTTTTTTATCGGCAGGAGGAGTGAAACATTAGCACCTGTTAAGGAAAAAGGTTCAATTACCGGGCTATGTGCCCTGACTCAGCATCAGCTCGTCCGACTCGAGATCGGCGTTGCGGATCTCGTGGAACTTCTGGACCAGCTTCTCAACGGTGAGGGTGCGTTTCTCGTCGCCTGAGACGTCGAGAATCACTTCGCCGCGGTCCATCATCAGAAGTCGATTGCCGTAACGAATGGCCTGACCCATGTTATGCGTAATCATCATACTTGTAAGCCCGTACTCGGCAATAAATCGTGAGGTGAGGTCAAGGACGATCTGCGCGTTCTTGGGGTCGAGCGCGGCGGTATGCTCGTCCAGGAGGACGAGCGAGGGTTCGGAGAGCACCATCATCAGGAGCGTGAGCGCCTGACGCTGACCACCGGAGAGAAGACCAACATTGTCGTTCATTCGGTTCTCCAGACCCATCTCGAGATCACGGAGCTTCTCTCGAAAGAAGTCACGCATCGAGCTGGTAAGAGAGATCCGAAGCCCCTTCATTCCCTTCCGGTAGCAGATCATCATGTTATCCGCGACCATCATGTTCGAAGCGGTGCCCAGGAGGGGATCCTGGAAGATCCTCCCGATGATTTGTGCGCGTCTGTGCTCGGAATGCTTCGTAACGTCGGTCTCGTCAACAAAGACCCGCCCCGCGCTGACCGGCATCGTGCCCGATATGAGGTTGAAGAGCGTAGTCTTACCGGCGCCGTTGCTCCCAATAATCGTGACGAAGTCGCCCTTCTCGATCGTCAGATCAACCGTGCGGATCGCGACGTTCTCGTGAGGCGTGCCTGGGTTGAATACCTTCGTCACGTTCTCGAGACGGATCATGCGGCGTCCCCCGAAGACGGTGTGCTCCGCCCCTGATCCAGGTCGACAGTCGTGGCACGCTTCTGCTTGCGCAACTGCGTGATCACCAGCGAGATGATGATGAGGATTCCGGTGATGAGGCGGAGATCATTCGGCGTCAGGTTGATGTAGTAGCCGTAGTAGCGGCCCAGGTACATAATTCCGCGGAAGGCGATTGATCCAAGGACCACACGGAGCGTCAGCATCCCAATTCGGTTCGATCTGAGGATAAATTCCCCAATCATGACCGATGCCAGGCCGGCGATGATAATGCCCTGTCCAAGGTTCACATCCGCGAACCCTTGGTACTGAGCGGCAAATGCGCCGGAGATCGCTACTAAGCCGTTTGAGAAACCTACCCCAATCAGCTTGAGCGTCTCCGGGTTCACACCCTGTGTGACTACCATCTGCTCATTGTTGCCCATGGCGCCGAGCGTGAGGCCAAGGTCGGTCCGGAAGAACAGGTCGATCAACACCTTGATCAAGACCGTGACCAGAACAAAAAAGATGAGCAGCGACCACTCGTCCGGCATCGGCTCAAACCAGCGTGTAAACGTCGTGAGGATCGTCTCCTGGCGGATGAGCGGGAGATTCGGCCGGTTGCCGAGTACCCGAATATTGATCGAGTAGAGCATGGTCATCGTGAGGATACCTGCGAGCAGGTTGGGGACGCGGAGCTTGTTGTGAATGGTTGCGGTAATCAGTCCGGCCAGGATGCCGGAGAGGAAGGCAACCAGGAGAGCGATGAGAGAGGGCACGCCGCTCGAGACGAGGATCGCCATGACGGCCGCGCCCAGCGGAAACGAACCGTCGACAGTCAGATCCGGGAAATCGAGGACCCGGAACGTGATAAACACGCCCAGCGCCATGGTGGCGTAGATCAGTCCCTCAACAAGAATGCCTTCAATCATCGTACGGAAGCTGGAATGGCGTCACAGCGACCCGTGACGCCAAACCGTAGCTCTACTGCTGTCGCAGCCGGCCGTCCTCAACGACCTGGTTGGCAGCATCCAGGACCGACGAGGGAAGCGTCAGGCCGAGCTGCTCGGCAATGTCGAGATTGACGTGGAGGACGAGGTCGCTCGCGTCTGTCAGGTACTGAACCGGAATGGCGTTTGGATCGGCACCGTCGAGAATCTGATCAATGAGTCGGCCGGTGGCTCGCCCCATCGTGTAGTAGTCGAAACCATAGGCCGCGATCACATCCTGTGACTCGGCAGAACTCGGATCAGCGGTGACAACGGGGACGCCTGCGTCCATGGCGACATCAGTGAGTGCGCTCAGCGCAGAGACAACCGTGTTGTCGGTGCTCATGTAGAAGACATCGACCCGATCCACTATCGCGAGCGCGGCCTGCCGCACCTCGGCTGAGTTGGTGACTGTCGCCTCAACGAACTCGATCCCAAGTTCATCAGCGACTTCGCGCGCGATCTCCGCGAGTACAACGGCGTTCGCCTCACCGGAGGAGTAGACATGCCCGATCGAGGTGACGTTCCCGAGCTGAGCCAGGAGCTCAATCTGCTCGCGGACAGGGGTCAGATCTGAGTAGCCGGTGACATTGCCGCCTCCGCCCGAATAGCCGGGAACGAGTTCTGCAGCAACCGGATCCGTGACGGCACTAAAGACGACCGGCACCTCGTCGATCACAGAGACAAGAGCCTGAGCAGTCGGGGTCGCAATCCCAACGGCGAGATCGACTCGATCGGCGCGGAACTTATTCGCGATCTGAGCGGCCGTGCTCAGGTCACCGTTCGCGCTCTGAACATCGTAGACAACATCGGTGTAGCCGAGCTCCTCCAACTCATCCATGATGCCCTGCTCCACAGCGTCGAGTGCCGGGTGCGAGACAATCTTCGAGATTCCAATCCGAGTCTCAACTTCAACCGCACCCTCAGCAAAGAGTCCGACGGATGCTGTGACAAGCATCACCAAGAGAAGTGTCCGTTTCATGAAGTCCTCCTTAGCTGGCCGTCACCGTACCCAGTGGCGCTTTGGATGGCAAGGGGGAGATGGATAGGATTGCGTGGTTGGCGTATGGATATGCACGCTTGAGAGGCTTGCGGTCCGACGTGCGGCCGAATAATGTGCACATCAGTGAATAAAACGCGACTCGCCCACCTGACGCACTACGTCACCCCTTACTACGAGGCAAAGGACCTCCTCCACGGGATTGATCATGCCTACCGTCTGATCGATGCCGCGAGGGAGATAGGGACCGCAGAGTCGATGACGTTCGACGATGAGATCATGGTGTATGGTGGCCTGTTCCACGGTCTCGCAGCCCAACACGCGGCAGAGATCGGTGCATTCTTCGGTCCGGAGGAATCGGCACTCGCAGGTATCGTTCTCGACGCCGCAATCGCGTCACTCGGCAGATCGGAATGCCGCACGACCGAAGAGAAACTGCTTCACGATGCGCATGTGGTCGAGGGCGGCGACCTCTACTTCTTCATAAAACCGCTTCTCACAGGAACCTATGTGCGCCAGCCGCTCGAAGAGACGCTCTCCTTCATCGACGGGATGTTGGAGAGCGAGCCCCAACTCTACTTCGAATACTCTCGGATGCGGCTCACGCAGTTTCGACAGGAGGCGTCGGCTCTCCAGGCGCGACTACGAGCGCAGCTCTCTTCACAGGCGGGTACGACGGATGGCGATGGCACCTGAGCTTAGTCGTGCGGCGCCGACGCAAGAGAGGTTTGATCCGCGCGCCGACTAAACGCCAACGGGCGGACGATGCCGTAGACTCGTCCTGCGACAAAGAACCCGATCAAGGAGCCTGCTGCGACATTTGACGCAATCTCTGCACCCGCGAGCGCGGTGAACGAGAGCACACCGAGGCTCACCAACGCCCCAAGGTCGAGGACGCTCGCGATCGTCGCGCCGGTGAAGTCTTGTTGGAGAGTTGATCCAATACCAAAGCCGGGAAGCGTATTGTAGAAGATGGCAGGGAAGAGAGTGTCGGAATCGACGCCCTCTCGTGCGGCCGTCACAAGAGGCGACGCCACCCCGGCTACCCGCGTCCCAACAAGAACGCCGTACCCGGAGAGTAACATCAGCGCAGCCCATCCTCCCTGATCTTCGTCGTCTTCCGGATAGAGACTAAGGCCATAGAGCCCACCTGCAACAAGTCCGCCGCCAACGACATCGAGCACGGACAAAACGATTCCGGTTCGGGTCTCGCCCTGGAGATACGAACCGAGCCCGAATCCCGGGACTACATTAAGCGCCACAATTGGTGCCGTGCGTATGATGCCGTCCCACGACCCGAGCGGAATGGTCTCATGGGTCGCATGCGAGAGAGACGCGGGACCTGCAAACAGAGCGGCGGCCAACAGGATCAGTGTCAGCGAGCGTTTCATTCCAACACGATACCTTCTTTAGCTGAGTTCCGGAATCAGGTTTGGCAGCGGAGGCGGCCCCAACCGGGACTACTCCATGGGACAGCTACGACAGATCGACGGAGGAATCGAAGGCAACCGCCGGACTCGGCGCGGTGGGAGCCTCAATCCGCCCGATGAGCGTTGGGACCGTCGAGACGCTTTTGCCGGCCGCAAGGGCACGGAAGAGCTCTCTGAGTTCCACCGGCCAGACGGGGAGCTCGCGGGCTCTGTCAAGCTCGATCCAGAGTGGAGTCTTCGCGTCCTCAGCCTCTGTGCGGACGGCTTGGTTGACATCGATCCATTCGGCGACAACTCCTACCTCGATTCCATACCCGACGCCATCTGTGGCACCGTCGGCCCGAGCAAACCGAGGGACAACCCACTCCCGGATGAAGACGATGCCTTTGGGGACGACCGTTAGGCCGGTTTCCTCCTCGACCTCTCGGCTCGCACACTCATAGATCGTCTCTCCCGGCAAGAGTCCTCCGCCCGGAAGCATCCAGCCCTCGTCGTCGGATCGTGGCCGCAGAAGCAGGACGCGACCTCTCCTCACGACCAGGACCCGCGTCCGCACATTCTCGTAGATGTCGTGGCTCAGAATGGCCATCGGCGCCCCCATTCGACTGTGCTCCAGACGGCAATCCATCGCAAGTGGACGGACAGCCGAGCCTAGAAATGGTAGTCTCACGCCTCAGATCACATCTTCGCGGAGGACGGTATGTGGGAAGCAATCACTGGTCCCTGGCCCTGGTGGGTGACAGGACCGCTCCTGGGGCTGATGGTCCCTATTCTGTTGCTACTGGGGAACAAGAACTTTGGCATCTCATCAACGCTTCGACATGTCTGCGCCGCCGTTCTCCCGGTGAAGGCTGAGTACTTCACCTCGGACAATGTCCGCGCAAACATGTGGAACCTTGTGCTTGCCCTTGGAGTGATTGTTGGCGCGACGATCGCGGTGCTCTTCCTTGGCGGCGATCGCGCTCCGGAGGTGACGCCGGCCGCGCAAGAGCTCTTCGCGACCTGGAACATCGCGGCACCCGTTCGCCTGCAGCCGAGTGAGATCTACCTCTGGCCTGGCGCAGTGTCGCTACGCTCGTTGATCTCACTGGTCGTTGGAGGATTCCTGGTTGGATTTGGAACTCGGTACGCCGGTGGATGCACCTCCGGCCACGCGATCATGGGTCTCTCGCTCTTGAACTTCGGTTCGCTTGTCGCAACGGTTGGCTTCTTTGCCGGCGGCGTGCTGGTCTCGCAGTTCATCGTTCCCTTGGTGATGGCGCTATGAGCGACAGCGCGACAGCGACGAGGAAGCCTCAGGTCGAGGGTCTTTCATTCGGAGGGTTCCTGAAGTACCTGTTCGCAGGCATCTACTTCGGGATCGTCCTGGTGAAAGCCGAGGTCATCTCCTGGTTTCGGATTCAGGAGATGTTCCATTTTATGAGCTTCCACATGTACGGGATCATCGGGCTCGCGGTGGTAGTGGGTGCGATCAGCATCCAGCTCCTGAAGATGGCGAAGGCTAAGTCGGTGGAAGGTGTTGAGATCAATCCGATTGGGAAACCGTTCAACAAGATTGGGAACCCGGTGGGTGGACTCATCTTTGGATTTGGTTGGGCGCTGACGGGAGCCTGCCCGGGTCCTCTCTACGCGAACCTTGGAGCGGGCTACTGGCCTATCCTGATCGGCATTCTGAGCGCGATCCTCGGTGTGCTGACCTACGGCTACTTAAAGCCTCGGCTCCCACACTGACAGCTGGGTAGGCCTTCGCTATACTCCCGGGGATGAATCTCTCGGACCAGGGGCGACGCCTCACCTCAGACGCGGGCATTCTCAAACTGATGGACGACCTGGGCCGAGCGATGTCCGGCGAAGGTCGGAAGTACATGCTTGGCGGCGGCAATCCGGCGATCATCCCGGAGGTCGCGGCGGTGTGGCGCGAGCAGATGCAGCACCTGCTTGCAGACACGGAGCGTTTCGACCGTGCGCTCGGGCAGTACGATACGCCGCAGGGACGCCCCGGATTCCTGAAGGCAGTCGCGGGGATGCTCCGTGAGACCTACGGCTGGCCGATCACCGAACGCAACATTGCCGTCACCAACGGAAGCCAGACAGCCTTCTACATGCTCTTTCTGCTCCTGGCCGGAAAGACCGACGCCACGTCCAACGCGGCTCGCCGCCGCGTGCTGTTCCCGCTGATGCCGGAGTACATCGGCTACCGGGATCAGGCTCTCGCCCC
Organism: Spirochaetales bacterium; assembly: GCA_028284845.1. GTDB lineage: Bacteria > Spirochaetota > Spirochaetia > DSM-27196 > SLST01 > SLST01. The sequence continues at coordinate 7,366 of JANQQY010000125.1, read as the reverse complement.
GGCAGACTTCATCGCAGCGCTTCCGGCGATCGAGCGAATCGACTCGCACACGCACAAGTACCACATCGACTTTGACGCGATCGAGCAGATCGACGATCTGGCCGCGGTCTGTGTCTCACGACCCACAAATCCGACCGGCAACGTGCTCACTCACGACGAACTCGACCGCCTCTCCGCATTCGCACAGGCGCGCGAGATCCCGCTCATCATCGACAACGCCTACGGGACGCCGTTCCCGGACATCATCTTTGTTGACGCCGAACCCATCTGGAACGAGAACACCATCCTCTCGATGAGCCTGAGCAAGATTGGGCTCCCATCCCTCCGAACTGGAATCTTGGTCGCCTCCGAGGAGATCGTCTCAGCGATTTCAGGTGCCAATGCGATCGTTGGATTGGCGAACGGGACGGTTGGTCAGGCGATCACTGAGCGACTCTTTGAGAGTGGGGAGATCCTGCGAATCTCTCGTGAAATCGTTCAGCCCTTCTACAAGAGTCGCCTCGACCGGGCGACGGAAGCGATGCATCGCTCCTTTGGAGAACGATTCCCCTGGTCGGCGCATATCTCGGAGGGTTCGCTCTTCTTGTGGATCTGGTTCGTCGATCTGCCGGAATCCACCATGGAACTCTACGAGCGGCTGAAGGCGAGAGATGTGATCGTCGTGCCCGGCGGCTACTTCTCGTTCGGCCTTCCGGACGCGTGGAAACACGCCGATCAGTGCATCCGGGTGAACTACGCGCTCACGCCGGACGACGTGGAGGTGGGGCTGGACATCATCGCGGAGGAAGTGGAAGCCATGTGGGGGAAACGTGCGGATCATCTGTCTTGATCTTGAAGGGGTACTGATCCCGGAAATGTGGCTGGAGGTGGCAAAAGCGACCGGCTCAAAGGACCTAGAGGTCACTACCCGCGACATCTCAGACTACGACGAGCTGATGAGGCACCGAATCGCAGTGCTCGAAAAGCTCGGCGTGACACTGCCGGACATTCAGCGAATGACGGAGCACGTCCGTCCATTGGACGGGGCGGTCGAGTTTCTTACAGCCGTTCGTCGCGAGCATCCGGTGGCAATTCTCTCAGATACCTTTGTGCAGTTTCTCTCACCGGTGATCGAACCACTTGGCCTTCCCTTCGTGCTCTGCAATCGCCTAGACGTAGACAAGTCGGGGATGATCACCGACTACTCACTTCGGCAGAAGGACGGGAAGCAGGTCGCGGTGAAGAACTTCGCGGCAATGAATCTCTCCGTGACTGCCGTGGGCGATAGCTTCAACGACATCACGATGATTCGCGCAGCAGAACGCGGAATACTCTTCAGGCCGAGCGAAACAGTCACCAATGCACACCCGGATCTCCTTGTAACGCGGACACATGAGGAACTCGCGGCCGCTGTCCTCAACCCGCTCCCCTGATTAGCTTTGGGGGGTGCCGACAGGAGACGATCCCGCCGACCTGCGCCGCCGCGCTGAACAACGGGTAGCCAACAACTCCACGATTCCGCATACGACGCCCGAGGAGCTCGTCTACGAGCTGCGTGTTCATCAGGCCGAGCTGGAGATGCAGAACGAGGAACTGCTCAGAAGCGAACGCGAACTCCAGAAGAGCCGGCGCGAGTACGAGGTGCTCTTCGAATCGGCTCCCATTGGCTACTTCGTCCTGAACAAGGAAGGGACGATTCAGGACGTCAACCTCTACGGCGCCAACTTGCTTCAAGCGGATCGGAAGTATCTCTACGAGAAGCCCTTTATCGTCTTTGTTCCTCGCGACAGCCACGAGCAGTTCTTCAAGCACCTGCAACGCGTCTTCGACGAGTCGAGGCTCCAGAGCCTTGAGATGGCGATCGTTGATCGCAGAGGGCGGAAGCTGTGGGGTCGATTCGAGAGTCGAATTCAGGTCGACGAGCAGGGCAAGGCACGTTGTTTTATGGCGGTGATCGACGTCACCGACCGCAAGCGCGTGGAGGACGACCTGATCCTTGCTCGCGAGGACGCGGTTCAGGCGAGTCGTGCCAAGAGCCTCTTCCTCGCGAACATGAGTCATGAGATCCGCACGCCGATGAATGCAGTCATGGCGATGGCGGAACTCACGCTCGAGACCGAACTGAACGAAGAGCAGCGTGAGTGGCTCGGAATCATCCACAACTCAGGGACTGAGTTGACGCGGATCATCGGTGACGTACTCGACTTCTCGCGGATCGAGGCGAAGAAGCTAACTGTCGAACCGCATCCCTTCGACATCCATGACCTTCTTGTCGCGGTTGAGGCGACCTTTGGCGATCGTGCGCGAGCGAAAGGAATCGGTTTTAACCTCGTGGAGGGTCACGCTCTCCACCAATGGTACTCCGGCGACCAGTTCCGGATTCGGCAGGTCGTCTACAACCTGGTGAGCAATGCAATCAAGTTCACCGATGATGGAGAGGTCGTAGTCCACTTTCGGACGCAGCCGATCTCGGACCACCTCGCCGAACTCACGGTCGAGGTCCGCGACACGGGCATTGGAATTCGCGAATCGTTTCAGGGCTCCGTGTTCGAGAGCTTCTACCAGGCAGATAGCGGCTACGCCAAGCCGTACCAGGGAACCGGCCTTGGGCTCGCCATCTCGCGACAACTCGCAAAACTGATGGGCGGTCAACTCTACTTCGAGAGCACGGAGGGTCATGGGTCCACCTTCTACTTCACGATTCCACTGCCGCTCGAGGAAGCGACAACGATTGAGGAGACGGAGAGCGACGATCGTGAACCGCAGACCGAATCAGTGGCAGACGCCCGAGACCTTCACACGGGGCGTGTGCTCGTGGCTGAGGATAATGCGATCAACGTGCTTGTAATGCGCACGGTGCTCGAGCGAGCTGGCTACGAGGTCACGACCGTGGCGGATGGATCGGCGGCACTCGAAGAGCTTGAAAACGAGCCATACGACATTGCGCTGATGGACATCTCGATGCCTGAGATCAGCGGGCTGGAGGCGACGCGCCGCATTCGCGCCGGTCGCGTTGGCAGCACCAACGCAAAGATCCCCATCGTCGCAATCACCGCCCACTCGATGGATGGCGATCGGGAGCAGTTTCTCTCCGAGGGGATGGACGCCTACCTCGCAAAGCCATTCAGCAAGCAGCAGATGCTCGAGATCGTTGCTGAAATGATCGACGAGTCGAGAGGGAGCCATGGCACCGGATAAACTCATCGTTGTTGGGATTGGTGCCTCCGCAGGTGGGCTCGAGGCGATCGAACGATTCTTCGACAACGCTCAGATGGCGGATCGCGTCTCCTACGTGATTGTCCAGCACCTCTCGCCCGACCACAAGAGTCTCATGGGCGAACTGCTCGCGAGACACACGGGGTTGCCAATCCGTGTCGTTCAAGACGGCGACGAGATAGAGCCGGCGTCGGTCTATCTCATGCCGCGGAAGTCGAACATCACCGTCTTCAACGGACGCCTCTTTCTCACCGATCCGGAACCCGGATTAAACCTCCCCATCGACGTCTTCTTCAGGAGTCTCTCAGAGGACTTTGGCGAACGATCGGTGGGGGTCATTCTCTCCGGCACAGGATCCGACGGTACGAGAGGCGTCCGAGCAATCAAGGAAGCGGGCGGCGTGGTCTTTGTGCAGGACGAGAGCACGGCGCGGTTTGACGGCATGCCCGGGAGCGCGATTCGAACCGGGATCGTTGATTTCGTCCTCCCACCGGAGGAGATGCCGGACCGAATCATTCAATTCGCGACCTCTTACACACCGAGCGAAGAGGCAGCTGCGAATGCTCGTCCACGCTCGAGCAGTACGGTTGCGCGGATTCTTATGTTGATTCGAAAGAGAACCGGGGTCGACCTCTCCGGCTACAAGGAGTCGACGATCGTGCGTCGGATCGAGCGGCGCATGGGAATTACCCTGACCGACTCGTTCGAAACCTACCTCGATCTTCTTTCGGAGCAACCCACGGAGGTCACGACTCTCTTCAAGGAGATCTTGATTGGCGTTACCAAGTTCTTCCGCGATCCGGAGGCGTTTGAGGCGATCAAGACTGATGCGATACCACAGATCGTGGAGTCGACGACCGAGCAGACGCCGATCAGGCTCTGGGTCCCCGGCTGCTCCACCGGCGAGGAGGCCTACAGCCTCGCGATCCTCTTCGCCGAGTACCTGGAACAGCACGGAATCCAGCGACAAGTCCGGATCTTTGCGACGGACATCGACCGGGATGCGATTCAGTTCGCCTCAGAGGGGCTCTACGCCGAAAGCATCGCTGCGGACGCCTCGGTGGAACGCCTCCGCAAGTACTTCGTCCGCAAGGGCGATAGCTACCAGATCTCGCCGGACATCCGGCAGTCGGTGATCTTTGCCTATCACAATGTCTTCAGCGATCCGCCGTTCAGGCGCGTCCATCTCGTCAGCTGCCGCAACCTGCTGATCTACCTGCAGGCGTCGCTCCAGCAGCGAGTGCTCTCGAACTTCGCGTTCTCGCTTGAGATCGGCGGCTATCTGATGCTCGGTTCGAGCGAGACAATCGGCGACTTCTCGCGCTACTTCGACGCGATCGACGTCCGTTGGAAGCTCTTTCGAAGCACCGAGCATCGTCCGCGCTCAGAGAGCGATCGGCAGAGTATCTCAAGTCAGACCGGTCGTCTCGCAACCATTCAACCGCGACGGCCGGGCTCTCGTTGGTCGCGCGAGGCGAGCATTGAGGAGACCTATAGCCGCCTGCTTGAGACGATGCTTCCCCCCAGCGTGATCGTAGACGAGGAACGATCGGTCGAACGGATCTTTGGCGACGTATCGGACTACCTCCAGCTGCCCGCCGGACGCGTCGACCTGACGCTCACGAAACTCGCGCGCGAAGAGATTTCCATCGCGCTTGGAAACGCGCTTCAGCTCGCGATCAGACAGAACCGACCGGTCGTGACCAACCGTCTCGCGATCGAGGCGAAGGGCGAGGATCGCGGCGTCACCATTACGATCACGCCCATCCAGACAAGCGCTGCATATGTCTATCATGTGAGCTTCGACGACGGGGATCCGCCGATCGAACCGGTGCGTGCGGAGTTTGAGGTCGACGTCAGCGTGCGCCAGAGGATTCGCGACCTGGAGACCGAGCTTCAACACTCGCAGGAGAACCTTCAGGCAACGATCGAAGAGCTCGAGACTTCGAACGAGGAACTCCAGGCTACAAACGAAGAACTCTTGAGCTCGAACGAAGAGCTGCAAAGCACAAACGAGGAGCTTCAGTCGGTCAACGAAGAGCTCGTAACAGTCAACGCGGAGTACCAGAAGAAGATCGAGGAGCTCTCCCTCCTCAACGACGACATGGACAACCTTCTCTCTGCGACTCCGGTGGGTACCGTCTTCCTCGACCGCTCGTTCCGAATTCGAAAGTACACGCCGGCCGCGGCGCAGCAGTTCAATATCATCGAAAGCGACCTGGGACGGGAGTTCGCTCACCTCTCGCACAACCTTCGGTACCCCGACCTAATCGAGGACGTGACCCGTGTTGCGGAGACGTCGACCAGCTCGGAGCGGGAGGCGCAGGCAACGGACGGCCGATGGTTCCTCGTTCGGATTGTTCCCTACTCAGATGGAGAGCGCGAGAGCGGCGTCCTGATTGCGCTGGTCGATGTGACCCGTCGTCGCGCAGCGGAGAACCTCGGGATCAGGCAGAACGAGGTTCTCATGCGCGTGCTCGAGTCGGTGCCAAATCCGACCGTGATGGTGGATCACGAGGGAACCGTCGCGTTCGTGAACCACCGTGGCCGCGAGATTCTTGGCGAGCACATGAACGAGCTCAACCTGCCCATGCAACGGATGCGGGAGAACCCGGCGCCGATCGAAGGAGTTCGCACGACTATTGCATCGGACGACACGCGCGAGCTCGAGATGAACGGGACGCCGGTCACCGATGATGAAGGACGCCTCACCGGTGCAATCTTTGTTATCATGGAGCTCTGATGGCTGAGGAAACCACCCCACGGGCATTGATCGTGGAAGACAACGACGTCAATCGAATGGTTGCGCGCCAGATGCTCAAGCGAGCGAGCGTTGACGCAGACGAAGCGCGAGGCGGCCAGGAGGCCATCGATCTCTTTGGCCAAAACACCTATCACGTCATCTTGATGGACGTTCAGATGCCCGGTATGGATGGCCTGGAAACCACACGGGCGATCCGCCAATCGGGTGGAGCCGGAGCCGAAATTCCGATCATTGCAATGACCGCATACTCCTCTGAAGAAGACGAAGAGGCGTGCTACGCCGCCGGAATGGACGCCTATCTCTCAAAACCGCTCAACATGCAGCGGTTTGTTGATACGGTCGTTGCCGCCATCGAAGGCAGACTCGAAGCGAAGCGCCCGTAGGCTCCTACCGAATCCAGAGCTGGGAACGCATCGAGCGAAGTTTCGTGAGAGCCTCGTCATAGGTATCGTGTACCGTATAGGCAAGGATGTTCTCTTCAACGATGGTTCCGTCCGATTGCTCGAACGCACAGATGGGGCTACGAACGACCTCGAGCAGCTCCTTCGGCTCGAATCCGCGATCCATCGCGTACCGCACAAATGAGAGTTGGTCGGCAGGAACTGGGACGAGATCAGGCGTAACGAGATAGTGCGTCGCATCCAGGAGTTGCTCGAACGGACCTTTTGAGAAGTGGAAGGCGCGTTGGGCGGGAAGATTGGCGGGGAGGATCTCCTTCTCTACGAGTGCGTCTCGCATCGCACTTCCCACATCGTTGAACCGGTCGCTCATCCCGCTGCAGCGAAACATCATGACAGCAATATCAGTCCCTCGGTTGTTCTTGTGGAGCAGCGCCGGCATGTCGTAGTTGACGACATATCTGTCGTTGATTCGCTTTATCGTCTGCCCCTCAACGGAGAGGACGTCCTTTGCAGCAACCCATGTAGAGAAGAGTTCCTCCGGCGTCATCTTGAACTCTCGGAGAGCTTCAAAGCTTCCTATGACGTCAGCCTCGTCCACTGTCTTGCCAAAGGTTTGTTCGAATTCGGCGCGAATCCGATCAGTAAAGGCGTTCTTCCCGTGAACGGCAAAGAAGAATTTGTGCGAGTAGTGACGCTCAATGATGTGGTTGGCGACGATGTACTCACCGGGAAAGTTGGCGAGGTAGACAAGCTTCACGTGGTCACGCGCGAACGGATGGGTCTGAATGACCTTCAGAAGAACGCTCTCGACGAGGACGCCGTTGGTCTCCGGCCGCAAGTAGACAAAGATGTCTTGAATCGACCCATCACCCTGTGGGCCAGGATACGGGACGAGAACCTTCGGCTGCTCGATGTCACCCACAGGATGAGTGTACCGGGAATGGCGATTGCGGACCAGTTGGTGGTGTCACGCAGCGTGGAGATGCCCATTGCAAGATCCCGAGCG
>JANQQY010000114.1 GCA_028284845.1 Spirochaetales bacterium | reverse complement strand
GTGCCGAGCGCTCGGGTCGTATCCGCTCGGTGTCTCGCGAAGGATTGATGCGAGCCTGTCACTCGCAAAGTCGTCGCAGATAAGGAGGTGCCCGCCCGGCTCAACGTGTTGTGCGAGTGTGCGGAGGAAGGCCTCCGGATTGGTCGTGTGGACGAACGATTCGATCATATAAGCTCCTGAGAGCATCCGTCCACCCGCCATCCGGGAGAGATCATCGTGGTTTTCAAACGATCCAAGCGTGGGCGCAACGAGATCGAGGAACCGACGACGAGAGGCTTTTAGTTGCGATTCACTGAGCGTTATGCCCACGACATCTGCGCACTCTTTCTCCGCGAGCCAAGCCATTGAAGACCCGACTCCACAGCCCAGATCGGCTATGAGCGGCCGAGCTTGGCTCGGCGAGATCACCCCAAGACGCCGCCACTCCTGCTCGAGGAGAGCATCGATCGCCCGAATGGGATCCGTTGGAACTCCAAGGAGAGAGGGTCGAAGTGACCTGTGAAGACTCCCGGTGGTTCGAGATGCGCCACCGATCCGAAGAAAAGATGAGGTCACGGCGTCGTAGTAGGAACGCACATTCGCTGAAGAGGTGGAGAGTGGTGAGTTCCGCGTTTGCATCCCGATCAGATGGTAGTATCCTAACCAAGAATGAATAAGTCCAATATCGTTGAAGCGAACATTTCCGCTAACGGGACCGGGCGAGTTGGGCACTACCTTCGTACGGTTTCATTCGACCGGTTCTACCGAGTCTGGAGTGTGGTGCACGGCGCCATCATCATTGCTCTTTCGGCCCTCGCCGAGTTCTCGTCGTTTCGGCCGGTCGCCCTCGGTCTTTTGGGCGGATGGTTTCTCCTCGCTCTGGGTGGAATCTTCGTGGTCGCGCGAGCGATTCACCCCGACGGATCCGGACCGGCCCTCCCTAATATTCTGACCACGTCCAGACTCGTCTGCGCCATCCTCTTTCTTGGTCTGCTGTTGGTTGCCACCTGGGGTGCCAACCTGCTCGTCACCGCCCGTGGCAGTGCCGGCTGGTTCCTGGTACTGGGATTACTGGTGGTGGAAGCGACCGATTTCTTTGACGGTCGTATCGCGAGACGGCTCAACGCGGGTGCTTTTGGCGCGATCTGGGACATGGAGAACGATGTCGTCTACGTGGTAGCGCTCACGATTGCCCTGCGGCAGATTCACGGTCTTGGACTCTTTGTTCTGCTCATCGGCCTCATGCGGCCGCTCTACGTCTTGTTCTGGCGCTACGAGAGCGTTCCCGCCGATCCACCCAGAATCTATAGGCTCTTCGCTAAGACCGTCACTGCCCTCATGATGACCATTCTCGTGCTCGCGATGATTCCGAGTCTCGATCCATCTGTGCGAACCGTTGGGGTCGCAAGCATCCTCGCCCTCCAGGTAATCTCGTTCGGATGGGATCTCACCCTGCAACGACGAGGTGCTGCCCCCGCAGCGTGAGTTCAACCAGTCACAATCGCGATCTCACCTTGCTGGTTGTTGGGAACGCAACCTCTGCGCTCGGCAACGCGGTCTACGTCCTCGCCGTGACACTCCTCCTCAAGGAGGTCACGCAGTCTGCTTCCGCGCTCGGTGCCTTTCACTTCGTCGCGCTTTTTCCTGCCTTTATCTTTAGCCCGCTGATTGGAGCGGCCATCGACAGGATCGATCGAAGGCGCATCGTTGTGGTCTCAGATCTGGCCCGAGGCGTGCTGATGCTATCCGCTGCAGCGCTCTTGGTCCTTGTTGAGAATACAACGGTCGTCCTCGTTCTGCTGGTTGCGTTTCTTTCGGGCATTGGGCAAGGGTTCTTTGTGCCCGCTGTTCAAGCGTGGCTGCCGTCTCTGGTCCCCCAAGAGCGATTGCCGCGAGCGACAACGGCTCGGGTCGCGAGCACCCAGATAGCCAATCTAGCGGGAAACGCTGTTGGCGGGTTACTCTACGTCGTGCTCGGCGCGCCGCTCCTTTTCGCTGCCAACGGAATCACCTTTATCGTTTCAGGAATCCAAGAGGGTCTGATACCTCCGAGGAG
>JANQQY010000113.1 GCA_028284845.1 Spirochaetales bacterium | reverse complement strand
GTTCAGCCAAGAGCTCGAGGTTGAGTACGGGAATGATCGTAACGTCGACTTTGACGCTGTGGATGAGCTTGAGGCGTTCCGGATAGATCCGGAGGAGATGGTTGGATTTGTTGAAGATGCCGACCTCCGCATCGACTTCCTCACAGGGGGGGCGGAATGAATCGTCGCGTGACCCTCTCGGCTATCGGCATTGTTCTTCTGGCCCTGATCTTAGCCGGCTGTTCCATCATCGCGGAGGAGTTGCGGGCGTTCGGTGTTGGTGATTCGTTCGTCGAAAACTACGACGCCTCGCGATTCGCCATCCAGGCCATTCAAGCAGACACCCTTCCCGAAGACGATGAGTACTTTGCGGGGCGAGTCGCCGCCGCCCAGATACTGGGACAATACGAGACCCTCGACGACGAGGATGCGAACCGATATGTGAATTTGCTCGGGCAGACGCTTGCCCTCGCCTCGACGCGGCCCGTCATCTACTCCGGATACCGATTTCAGATTCTCGATACCGACGAGATAAACGGCCTCGCCACGCCCGGCGGGCACATCTTTATCACAACCGGACTTCTCGCACTGACAGAAAACGAGGCGGAGGTCGCAGCGGTCCTCGCACATGAAATCGCGCACGTCGCGTCCCGTCATGGTGCCGAAGCGATCATGAATACCCGAGGCCGAAATCTTGCACTCCGCGCTGAGGCGCTGAACTATCGGCTCGCTACCGTAGGTCTCGACCAATCCGCATTTGGTCGCGCCGCGGGAGTGCTCGAGGACCGAGTTCAGACCGTTGCGAACTCACTTCTCGGCGACGGATACTCGCAGGAAACGGAGATCGAGGCTGATCTCGCCGCGATCGAGATCCTCCTCAAACTGGGCTACGATCCCTACGCGCTCGTTACGGTGCTCGAACGACTCGAGGAGAGCGAACGCCACGCTGGACCCGATCGGCGCGGCTTCCATAAGACGCACCCCAATCCACGACGACGAATCCGCGAGATCACACGCCGACTCGTCAATTGGGGCGGACTCACAACAATAAACGAAGATGTCGCGGCACGCCGGTACAACGCCGCACTCTCAGGAATCTAAATGGCTGCATCATCCGTCCTCTCCCAGAAGCCGATCCGCGCGCTACTTGTCGGAATGGGCTCGGCCCTTCTTGGAATTGTCCTCCTCCTGACCGGTGCGCTTGACGGCCCCGAGCGAACGCTCTGGGATTGGCGTGTCCGTCTCCTCGCGGCGCCCACGGAAGCGACGGATGACGTGGTTCTTGTACTCGTTGATCAGGGAAGTCTCGAACGTATGAGCGAGGAGAATAGACTCGACTGGCCGTGGCCGCGACAGTTCTACGGGCTCATGATTGCGTTCTTCGCGGAGGCAGGTGCGGCGAGCGTCACGATTGATATCATTCTTGAGGACGAAGGTCGCGGAGTCTTTGACAACCAGGAGCTCCAGCGTTTCGCTGCGTCGTACGGCCGGACCGTCTACGGAGTTCAGATGTCGGATCAGGAGTTCAGCTCACCTGAGCCGTGGCCCGACTACGTCCAGAGAGCTCCGTTGGAGGTGACCGGTCTTGGGT
>JANQQY010000112.1 GCA_028284845.1 Spirochaetales bacterium | reverse complement strand
CTGCCGGCGACTACACGATCATCCTCTCGGCGCGCCTCCCTGCCGGGTTTGATGCCTCAGCGGCGCGGCTCACGCAGTCCCTCGCCTTCTTCTCGCAGCTCGAGGAGTTTCGCGGGAGCTTTGTAACGGCCGTCGCGATCTTCTACGCGATCTTCTCCGCGCCCCTCGTGCTTCTGAGTTTCCTTGTGAGCTTTCTATTGAGCGACGAGATTATGCGCCCGATCGTGAGCCTGGAGGAGGCGACTCGGCGTGTTGCAGAGGGCGACTTCTCGACTCGCATTCTCGCTCGCCGTGGGGATGAACTTGCATCTCTCGTGAACTCATTTAATCGGATGGTGGGCGAGCTCGAGAATGCACGGGAGACGATCATCCAGACGGAGAAAATTTCGGCGTGGCAGGAGATTGCGCAGAGACTCGCCCACGAGGTCAAGAATCCGCTCACACCCATTCGACTCGCCGCAGAGCGGACCCTTCGGAAGTACCAGAACGAGAGCCCCGATTTCGCAGATGTCCTCCATTCGAGTGTCCGATCGATCGTTGCTGAAGTCGACAATTTGAGTTCGCTCCTTGGCGAGTTTCGCAAGTTCTCACGCCTCCCGGAGCCGGTGATAGAGGACGTCAACGTAAATGCCGTGGCGGAGGAGATCGTGCAGACCTATTCGCTCGAGGCTGAGGCGCGGGTTGAGCTCCTCGTCTCCGATGCTCCGGCAGTGGCACGAGCCGACTCCGGCCAGCTTCGTCAGGTCGTTGGGAATCTGGTCCGAAATGCCCTTGACGCCGTTGGGAACGAGGGTTTGGTCTCGGTGCATACCGACCGCGTTCGCAAGGGCGACGACGACTTTGTTCGAATTCGCGTTGAGGACAATGGAAACGGCATCACTCCGGAGTACACTGACAAAGTCTTCGACCCGTATGTGACAACAAAGCCGGAGGGGACCGGCCTCGGCCTCGCCATTGTGCAGCGCATTGTCTTTGATCATCGAGGTCACATCTGGTTCGAATCTGAACCCGGAGTGGGATCGACCTTCTACGTCGACCTGCCCGCCGCGGAGAAGCAATGAGCACGATTCTTGTCATTGATGACGAGCCCGGGATTCGCGAAGTCCTTCAGGGGATTCTCGAGGACGAGGGCTATCGCGTCCTCCTCGCCGAGGATGGTCGTTCCGGCCTCGACATCGTGGCGGAGGCTTCGATCGATCTTGTCCTCTTGGATGTCTGGTTACCCCAGATGGGTGGAATGGACGTTCTGGCAAAGATTCGTGAGGAGAAGCCCGACCTTCAGGTGATCATCATTTCCGGACACGGAAACATCGATCTCGCAGTCCGGGCGGTCAAGCTGGGAGCCTTCGACTTTCTTGAGAAGCCGCTCAGCCTCGACCGAGTGCTCACGATCACCAAGAACGCGTTGCGAATTGACGAACTCAAACGCGAGAACCGCGAGCTTCGAAACCGTCTCGAGAACAACGATGAGATCATTGGAGCGAGCGAGCCGATGCAGGGCGTGCTCGAACTCATCCGGCACGGCTCCGCGAGCGATTCTCGAATTCTCATTCTTGGCGAGAACGGGACCGGTAAGGAGTTGGTTGCGCGGGCGATCCACCAGCAGAGCGCTCGCGCCTCCGCGCCATTTGTAGAGGTCAACTGCGCCGCGATCCCCGACAGCCTCATTGAGAGTGAACTGTTCGGTCACGAGAAGGGCGCATTTACCAGCGCCGTCTCCAGCCGACGAGGAAAGTTTGAGATTGCAGACGGCGGGACACTCTTCCTGGACGAGATCGCCGATATGTCGCTCGCCGCACAGGCGAAGGTCTTGCGGGTCATCCAGGAGATGCGATTCGAGCGGGTTGGAAGCGAGGAGAGCATGACGGTCGATGTTCGAATCGTCGCCGCCACGAACAAGGACATCCGAGCTGAGGTAGCCGCCGGGCGATTTCGAGAGGATCTCTACTTCCGCCTCAACGTGATTTGGATCACTGTTCCGCCGCTTCGGGAACGAACTGCCGACATTCCACTGCTCGCCGACTACTTCCTTTCGCGCTTCGCGAGTCCCGACGGATTGACCCGTCGGTTCGACGAGTCGGCCATCGAACGTCTGCAGACATATGAGTGGCCGGGCAACGTCCGGGAATTGAAAAACCTCGTTGAAAGAGTTAGTATCATGGCGGACGAGGAGGTGCTCACGGGAGAGGTCGTTGACTTCTTTCTTGGCGAGCGCGGAGAGGGACCTTCAGATCCCGTACTGGACGAGTTCGACAGCATGAGCCTGACCGATGCGCGCGATTCGTTTGAGCGTCGGTTTATCGAACAGGCACTAAAACAGAACGGGTACAACGTATCTCGAGCCGCCACGTCGCTTGGGCTCTACCCGAGCAACCTCCACGCGAAGATAAAAAAACACGGAATTCAGGTGGAGCGATGAAGGCAATCACCAGGCGTCAAAACGAAGTTCTGGAATACATCACGGCCTTTATCAACGAGCACCATTTTCCGCCCACCATTCGTGAGATCTCCGAACACTTTGGTATCTCCGTCAAAGGCGCCTACGATCACGTAAAGGCGCTCGAAAAAAAGCGATTCATCAAGATCGACAACAACCGATCACGGACGATTGAAGTGATCGGTCAGAAGCGCGAGGAGCAGACCGACGTTGTCGAGATTCCCATTCTTGGAAACGTCGCGGCCGGTCTTCCCCTGCTCGCCGAAGAGAATCACGAAGGAACCGTCGCTCTTGCAAGCGCTCAGATTGGAAGCGGCGCACACTTCGCCTTGCACGTTCAGGGCGATAGCATGCGAGATGCAGGGATCATGGACGGCGATCTCGCGGTCTTCAAGCACCAAGAGGTCGCGAACAACGGTGATATCGTTGTCGCGATGGTGGAGGAAGCCGTCACCCTGAAGCGCTTCTTCAAAGAGAAAAACCGCGTACGACTTCAGGCCGAGAACGAAGCCTATCCGCCCATCTTCACTCGGGATGTCCGCGTCCTTGGAAAGCTTGCACACCTGATCCGCTCGTATGAATAGGATCCCGCACGTTCGGGCCTATCTCGGGCCTGAGGAGGGGCTCCGTAGCGACGCTCTCGCCGAGTTGCGACAGGTCATCGCCTCCCGATCCGGAATGCAACCGGATGAGCATCGCTTCTATCTTCCTGATGACTCGATTGAAGATGCGATGGCGATTCTCGACAATGGTTCGCTCTTTGGCGATCATCGACTCGTTCTGGTGATTGGGGCCGAGCAGATCAAGAAGAAGGCCGACGTTCAATTGGTTGCCGATTACGTCAGTCGCGCGAGTGACGGTGCGACGCTGGTGCTGATCTCGACGGCCCCCCGACTCGACACAAAACTCCACAAACAGCTTCCGGGAGACTCCATTAAGGTATTCTGGGAGCTCTTTGAGAATCAAAAGGTCGGGTGGGTGCAAGGCTACTTCCGGAAACAGGGCGTTTCGATCACTCCGGAGGCGCTCGACCTCTTTCTTGAACTCGTGGAAAACAACACGCAGGAGCTTCGGCTCGAAGCTGACAAGCTGACGATCTACGCGAAGTCTCGTATTGCCGCCGGGGCGACCGACGAAATCGCAGAGCCGCCACAGCCGTTGGAGATTGGTGTCGAGCATGTGGAGTCATTTGTCTTTCACAGTCGTGAGGAGAACGTCTTCTCGCTTCACAAGAAAATCGTGGACGGTGATCTGGACGGTGGGCTCGCGGTTCTCGCGAAGATGGTTGGGTCGGGCGAGGGGAACCCTTCTCAGCTGATCGGTGGTCTGGCGTTTCAGACACGCCGGCTGATCGGACTGCGGACCCTCATTGAGGAAGGACTCTCCCTCGACGAGGCGTTCTCCAGAGCAAGAATCCGTGGCAAGCGAATTCAATCCGACTACCGCGCGGCTCTGGATCGGTTCTCGCTGAAGGAACTTGGGCGGCAGATGCATGTTCTGGTCGAGTCTGAGGCAGCAACGCGAGAACATGGAAGCGCTATTCACACACTTTTTCTCGAACTTCTCGTTTACCGTCTTCTCTTCCCCGGCCCTCTCATGTTTGCATAGAGGGATGAGAAGAGCCTTTCTTTCGGTCCTCACGATCGCCCTGGTGTTCGTGATCGTGGCCTGCCAAACAACAGCATCGGAGGCCACACTCGTGGAACGTTTTGCCCCCTGTCCGTCGAGTCCGAATTGCGTCTCGTCACAAGCAACAGACGCCCTTCATGGAATCGACCCTCTTCCCTTCGTTGAGAGTGTTGAGCAGATCGCAGAGATTGTTCGTGGCATCTCTCGGACTGCGATTGTAGAGATTGATGGTGACTATCTTCACGCGACCTTCACCAGCCGGATCTTTCGTTTTGTAGACGATGTCGAGTTTCTCATTGATCGTGAGGCAGGTGTGACGCAAGTGCGTAGCGCGTCCCGTGTCGGCTATGGGGACATCAATGCGAACCGAAGTAGGGTAGAGGACCTTCGCGGCCGTATGGCGCGTGCTGGCGAGTAGGGAGGAACTATGACGAACGTTCTGATCGCTGACAAGCTTTCATCCACAGCAGTAGAGACACTCGAAGCGCTGGGCGCTCACGTGCGGGTCGAACCTGATCTCACTGCCGACGACCTCCCCGCGAAGATCGCGGACGCCGAGATCCTCGTGGTTCGGTCCACCAAGGTGACCCGTGCCACGA
>JANQQY010000101.1 GCA_028284845.1 Spirochaetales bacterium | reverse complement strand
CGCTTCGGAGGGATTTGGTATCACCCGTGAGACCGTCACGAAGTTTTTTGACGCCGGTGCCTCGGTGATCACATCGGGAAACCACATCTGGCAGCGCGACGAGATCCTCTCAATGCTCGACGATGAGCCGCGGCTCCTGCGTCCGGCCAACTATCCCACCGGTGTGCCGGGGCACGGCGCGTGCTCGGTCGATGTCAAAGGCACGAAGGTTACCGTCATCAACCTCCAGGGTCGCAAGAGACTCCCGATGATCGAGGATCCCTTTCGCAAGGCGTCTGAGATGGTGAAGGCGGCCCGACGCGATTCGCCCGTGATTCTCATTGACTTTCATGCCGAGGCAACCGACGAGAAGGAAGCCTTTGCGATGTATCTGGACGGAAAGGTGAGCGCGATTGTGGGTACGCACACCCATGTTGCCACGAACGATGCGCGGATCTTGCCCAAAGGGACCGCTTTTCAAGCCGATATTGGAGCCTGCGGACCCGGTGAGTCGGTGATTGGGTTTCTGCCGGATATCAGCGTTCGCCGTGCGCTGACTCAGCTTCCTATCAGAAACGAGGTAAGCGATACCGCGGTTGTACTCAACGGCGCGACCATCGACATCGACTCCGAGACCGGCAAGGCCGAGTCGATCACATCGATCTCCGAGCGCGCCGACTACTGATGGCCGATCGGCTGCTTGATCGGCTCTGCGGCGAACACGACCTTCCACGTGAACGACTCCTCGCGCACGTTCTTGCCGGCGACGTCACCGTCAACGGAGCGGTTGAGCGCGACCCGAGCGTCTTGCTACCGCCTGAGGCGCTTGTCCTCATCACCAAGAGCGAGCGGTACGTCAGCCGTGGCGGTGCCAAACTCGCTCATGCCATCGATCGGTGGGAGCTTCCCGTGGAGAACCTGGTCTTTGTGGACGCCGGTGCGAGCACCGGCGGATTCACCGATTGCCTCCTGCAACGGGGCGCCTCTTGCGTTCATACTGTCGACGTTGGGTATAACCAGATTAACTATTCGCTTCGCACCGACGCCCGAGTAAGGGTGATGGAGCGGACGAACATCATGGGCGTCCGTGCCCTTGATCCCCGCCCCAACGCCGGTGTTGCCGATCTGAGTTTCCGATCGATCTCGGGCGCTGCATCAGCGCTTCTCGATCTTACTTCCGATCGGTGGGCGGTTGTGCTCGTGAAGCCGCAGTTCGAGTGGCTCAACGCACCGCCGGATTTCTCCGGTGTCGTGCCGGATGATCAGTTGGAAGGGGTGCTCCTGGGCGTCCTTGACTCGCTTCGCGCCGAGGGCGTTCAACTCTGCGATCTTCTTGAGAGTCCGATCACCGGGAGAAAGGGCAACCGAGAATTTTTGCTTCTGATAGGAGAGAGGCGTGCCGGGCGCGAACCAAGGAGTCTCCTCGAGCAGCTTCTATGAGCTGAAGGCATCTCTTCCGAGTGGCTCTCCGACAAAGATCCCATCGCCTCCAAGGTAGTCAATTGCCTCACCGTCAACGAGGAACTGTACCGACCCGACGGTTGGGAACTCGGTGGAGCTGTAGATGATCTGGAGCAACTGAGCCACCGTTCCCTCAGGCCCGAGTGGATTGAATCGGAACGCCTGATTGAAGTTGAGGTAGGCAACTTCGTTTTGCACCTGCGCTGATATAAGCTCCGTGCCGTTCGGGATGAGGTTGAGGAGTCCGGCATCGAGTTCGTCGCCCGAGGGCCCCACAATCAGCGAGTTGATCGTCTCCGTAAGCGGACTCGATGCGTAGTAGACTGGACGCACGACCCGCTGAGGGAAGGTCCGCCCATCATCGGTCACCATGATGTAGTAGAGGCCAGCCATGTAGCGGTTCGGCTTGGCTGGGTCGGGGGAAGGGGCCCGCTGTGCCGGCTGCGAGGTGACCGCGGGGTCCTGAGCCTCGGATGGGTCGGATGCCGTCGTTGAATTGGGAGCAACGGGGGAAACGGTAACCGGGTCGGGCTCGCCTGCTTCCTCGGAGCCGTCTGCAGAGGGAGTGGCGGGATTTGCAGTCGGGGACTGTTCTACCGGCGTGGTGAGAGAGTCCCGCCCGGTGAATCGTACGACCGGCTCGGGTTCAGGTTCGGGCAGCGGAGTCGTTTCGTCGGGACCGACCTCCTGGTCGGTGGGTTCATCGTCGGTCTCCTCTTCAGCGAATCGATCGCGAACCACATCCACGAGCCCCGTTGATTCAAGCACGTGCTCGATATTGCTTCGGTTCGCGAGGAAGACTACGAGAACGAGCAGGATCAGCGCGATCCAGAAGAGCACTCCAACTGATGTGCGTCGTTTTTCGGCCGGCATACTACAGGTATCGGCGGTTCCGGACTATAGTTACATCATGAAGACCATCACGGGGATCTCAGCATCGCCCGGGATCGCGATCGGCAGGGTGTTTATCCACACCCACGACGCACCCGCTGTGCCCCGATACGCCATCGAGGTTGGACAGGTTGAGGCCGAGATGGCACGCTTCGTCGCGGCCGCCGACGCCGCGCGTGAAGAGCTCCGCCTCCTACGAGCCGGCGAGGATGTAGGTGAGGATCAGCGCGCAATCCTCGATGCCCATCTTCTTATGGTTGACGACTCGGAGTTTCGTGATCGTGTTCAGAACGGCGTCTCCGATACGCTGATGAATGTTGAGTGGGTACTCTACCGCAGCGTCCAGGTGCTTCTCGAGCAGCTCCAGCAGTCCGAGTCCGAGCTTATTCGGGCGCGAAGCACCGATCTTCACGATGTGACCAGCCGCGTGCTCAATCGTCTCCTCAACCGTGAGACGGTCTCTCTCGCGGATCTCGACCGCGAGGTCATCCTTGTTGCCCACGATCTGATGCCTTCAGATGCCATCGCAATGAACAAACGGATGGTGCGTGGAATCGCAACGGATGCCGGAAGCCGTACGTCGCACACGGCGATCCTCAGCCGGAGCTTTGAGATTCCGAGTGTCTTGGGCCTCTCCAACGTTGCTCGATACGCTGAGAGCGACGAGGTCATCATCGTTGACGGAACTCGCGGACGCATCGTTCTCGACCCGGACGAAGCGACCCTCGCCGCATACGAGTCTGAGAGTCAAGAGTGGCACCGGCACGAGGTCCAGCTCATGCGGCTTCACGATCTGCCGGCGGAGACAAAGGACGGCAAGCTGATTGAGCTCAAGGCAAATATCGAGGTTCCGGACGAGGTCGATTCAGTGCTCACCCACGGCGCGGACGGTATTGGGCTCTATCGTTCAGAGTTCCTCTTCCTCGGTTCTCGCTACCTCCCCGGCGAAGAACAGCAGTTCAACTCGTACAAGCGCGTTCTGGAGTCGATGGGCGGGAAGCCGGTTACGATTCGGACGCTCGACCTGGGAGGCGACAAGGTCGCGAAGTCGTTTGAGGGGCTCGCCGAGTCGAACCCGATCCTGGGTTGGCGAGCGATCCGGTTCTGTCTCTCGAACCTCGACGTCTTTCGAACACAGCTGCGAGCACTTCTTCGCAGCAGCGCCTACGGGAAGCTCAACATCATGTTCCCGATGATTTCGGGTCTGGAGGAGCTTCAGCAGGCAGCCGACTTTGTCGACGAGATCGCGAGCGAGCTGCGGCGCTCGGGCGAGAAGCTTCCCGACGTACCGGTGGGGATCATGATTGAGGTGCCCTCGGCCGCTATGGTCAGCGACATTCTCGCCCGACGGAGCTCGTTTTTCTCAGTTGGAACCAACGATCTTATTCAGTACACGATCGCCGTCGATCGCGGAAATGAGCGCATCGCCTATCTCTACGAGCCGTTTCATCCGGGAGTTCTTCGCTTGCTTCATTTGGTGGTGGAGAACGGGCACCGTCAGGGTATTCCCGTTGCGATGTGTGGCGAGATGGCGGCAGATACCTTTGCGACGATCCTCCTGGTGGGTCTGGGGTTTGACGAGCTCAGCATGAGTTCAAGCAGCATCCCGGAGGTGAAGCAGATCATACGCGGCATCACCGTCCGCGAAGCCGAAGAGATCGTGGGTGAGGCGATGGAGATGGATAGTTTCAAGGACGTGGACGCATACCTGCGCCGCCTCATGGAGGGGACCTATGCCCCACTCCTCGCATAGCACTCCGTCTGTCGCCGTCGTTGGGCGGCCGAACGTGGGCAAGTCGACCCTTTTC
>JANQQY010000089.1 GCA_028284845.1 Spirochaetales bacterium | reverse complement strand
ACCATCCAGGAGGCGTTGAGCGCATGGACGGCAGCAACCGAATCCGGCAAGCGCCCGCGTTACTTCTCCGGTGGTACAGAGCTCATCACTCGCGCCCGAGAACGTTCAACCGAATTTGACGTTCTCATCGATATCAAGCGGATTCCGGAGTGCCAGGAGTTTGCTCCAGACTCCGGAATCATTGGCGGCGCGACTCGACTCTCCGATCTTGCCGACCAAGACGAGATGCCGCTCGTCGCGCGTGCGGCCGCCGGGATTGCCGATCAGACCACGAGAAACTCCGTGACGGCCGGTGGGAACGTCTTGAGCCAGCTTCCTTACCGCGAGTTGCTGATGCCGCTCTTGCTCTTTGATGCCGACGTGGTTGTTGCAGATCCAGCGTCGCGGGACCTTGTCGTTCGTCCGATCCGTGAAACCTATCGGAAGCGGCTCCTGCTCGACCCCGGTGCCTTTGTCGTCCGATTTGAGGTGGCCGGTGCCGTGGGTGTTGAAGGCTACTATGCACGAAGGACGAAGGATGCCCGAATCGACTATCCCATCGCGAGTGTCGCGATGGTGTGGGACGACGAGCATCCTCGCTTTGTCGTTGGCGGCGCGTACGGCTGCCCCGTACGATTGGATGCGGCGGAAGCGGCACTGGCGTCCGCCCTTGCGTCAGTGAGCAAAGGCGATAACCTCGCTTCGGCTCTTCTGACGACCTCACCGGTTTTACCCGGGACGGACAGGGCGAACGCTTCCGTCGCAGACGCTCGGGCGGTGGCGCGGCTTGCTGCGGACCGTGCGATTCGCGAGATCCCGGACCGCATCTGGGACGATATGCGTGCGAGCTCGGAGTATCGGCGTGAGACTGTACTCCAATTGATGTCAGAAGGACTCCTCGTACTTGCGACGAGCAAACACCGCGGCGGAGGCGACGTATGAACTCGTACACCAACGAAGCGCGCGTTGAACTCACCATCAACGAGGAAGTGAGATCGGTTGTCATTCGCCCGGGAGACACACTCCTCTACGTGCTGCGTCGGCTGCTAGGAATGACCGGCACAAAGCTTGGTTGTGAGAACGGTGACTGCGGTGCGTGCACCGTTCAACGCGATGGGCTTCCGGTGAAGTCGTGCATGACGCTGGCGCTCGATGTGAAGGACGCAAAGATCACAACGATCGAAGGCCTCCGGAACACGCCTATCCAAAAGGCCTTCGCCGACTCGTTTGGGTTTCAATGCGGGTTCTGCACGCCTGGATTTATCATGAATGCCGAGGCCCTCGCCCGAACGGTTCCGGACGCTGACGACGAAACTATCCGCGCTTGGCTCGAGAGCAACATCTGCCGATGCACCGGCTACGAGACGATCGAGAAGGCTGTGAAAGCCGTGCTCGACTCCTAGTACGCCACGATCTGTGTCCCGGCGTTCCCCTCTACCGCGTCAACCAGATTATCTACGTCGGTGATAATGACTCGGTTCTGCGGGTGCGCCTGAATGAACTCGATTGCCGCCATCATTTTTGGTCCCATTGATCCGGCAGGGAACTCGCCCTGCTGGAAGTAGTGTCGAGCCTGCGCAAGGGTGATGCGTGAGAGCGGCTTCTCTTCAGGCGTTCCGAAGTGGAGTGTCACCTGTGGGACTCCGGTGATGATAATCAACATCCGGGCGCCAACCGCGATCGCCAGCTTCATGCTCGCAAGATCTTTGTCGATCACGCAGTCCACGCCTTCAATCGTTCCGTCTTCCTCGTAGTAGACCGGAATTCCACCGCCCCCGCCGGTGATCAGGAGGTAGCCGTCGTCAAGGAGATGGTTGATCGCGTCTTTCTCAACAATGTCGATGGGGTAGGGCGAGGCGACGTAGCGCCGGTATCCACGGTTTGCGTCCTCTCGCACGACCCAGCCCCGATCTGCGATGAGCTCGTCCGCCTGCTCCTTTGTGTAGAACGGGCCGATGGGCTTTGAAGGATTCTCCATTGCCGGGTCGTTCCGGTCGACGATGATCTGCGCTGGAATCGTCACAATGTGACGCCAGATCTTGCGGCGGATCATCGTGTTCTGAAGGCATTGCTCGATCATGTAGCCCATCGATCCGCATGTCATCGCGTCTGCAACGCCAAGAGGTGTTTCCGGCACCTCTTCCTTGGAGAGTTCCGACTGCAACATCAGATCTCCGACTTGCGGTCCGTTTCCATGGGTCAGGATAAAGTTATACTCTCGCTCCAAGAGCTCAACGATCGGTTTCATAGACCGGCGTGTGTTCGCAAATTGCTCCGCCACGGTGCCTCGTTGTCCCTTGTCGCGAATCGAGTTACCCCCAAGTGCAATGACCGCGAGTTTGTCTTTCACAGGATCTGCCGGCATGATTCCTCCCGAATGCTTTTGATATGTGGTGATTGAGGCTGTCAGCTTACCACAGAAAGACTCTGCGGCCCGCTACCTCTTTAGTCTGAACGTCGGCTCCATAGATGTCTGAGAGCAGCTCGCCGGTCAATGTCTCCTCCGGCTTGCCTGCCGCACGAATGGTTCCTGCAGAGAGAAGGATCACCGTGTCCGCGACTTCCGCCACAAAGTCCGGCTCATGTGCCGTGAGGATGATGGTCCGCCCCATCGAAGCATCGGAGCGAATCAGGTTTGCCACAGATCGTCTGTTGTGGATGTCGAGATGTGCCGTCGGTTCGTCCATGAGAAGCACGTTCGGATTCTGGGCGAGCGCCCGTGCGAGAAGAACCAGCTGTCGCTCACCGGCGCTTGTCTCAAGAACGCCCTTGTCGATCATCGCTTCCAGACCGACCCGTGTGAGTGCCGCGTTGCATGCTACAACGTCGCCGTCCGTGGGCCCACCGACTCCCTTGATGTAGGGTGCCCTTCCAAGCATGACGTACTCAAGGATTGAGTACTCAAAGGCGATGTGTTCGTTCTGAGGTACAAGCCCAATCGCTCGGCCACGCTGCTCCGCGGACATGGTGCTGAGCGCCTCGCCATCCAGGGATACGGACCCCTCGGCCGTCGCCATCCATCCAAGCATGACGTTTAACAGAGTCGTCTTTCCCGCACCGTTCCTCCCCAGGATAGCAGTCACCGATCCGGCTTCTATGCGTAGGTCGATCCCGGAGAGCACGGAAGTCGCGCCGTAGTTCGCCGCGACACCAACAAGCTCGATGACACTCACCTGACGATCCTCACCGCGTTTCGCGAGAGAAGGGCCACAAATCCTAAGGCTCCAAAGAGCGACGTGACGACCCCGAGCGGGATCTCTCCGGGGATGAGGGTCCGCGCGATCGTGTCGCTGGCGAGCACAAACAGGGCGCCCAAGAGCGCAGCGACCGGGATCGACCGTCTGCTGTCGGCTCCTGCGAGCCGTCGTGCGGCGTGCGGAACCAGGAGTCCCACCCAGCCCACGATCCCGGAGATCGACACAAGAGCGCCTGTGATTGCCGTCACGGCCGCGAGAAGCAGGAGCCGCTCCCGAGCTGGTGTTGATCCAAGTGAAAATGCAACTCGATCTTCGGTTGCGAGAACGTTGATGCGCCATGCACGGAGCGACACGATCAGGAGCGCGGGTACCAGTAGCGGGACGATCTGGATGAGCCTGCTCCACGTCGTTGCCGAGAGTCCTCCCAGGAGCCAGAAGGTGATCGCCGGAAGCTCGTTCGTTGGATCTGCAACGAACTTCACAAGTCCGACCCCCGCAGAGAAGAGTGCCGATACGGCGATACCGGCGAGCACGAGTCGCAGCGTCCAGCCTCCAAACCGAATCCTCCGGGCAATGCGGTACGAGATAAGAAGGCCTGCCACGGCACCGGCCATCGCGGCTATCTGTACCGCCCAGAGTGGTGGTGCGAACGCAACCAGGAGGAGCGCCGCCCCAAACGCCGACCCCTGCGAGACACCGATGAGCCCCGGCTCGACCAACGGGTTGCCAAAGAGCATCTGGAGAACCACGCCGCTCATCCCCAGTCCGGCACCAACCAGCATCGCGGCAACCACTCGCGGCGCCCTGAGCGAAACGACCAGCCGGAGGGCCAACGCATCGGATTGGAGAAGGAGTGGATTCATGAGGCCGGTCGTGGGATATCGGCCTACCAGAAGAGCTCCCACCACCAGGATGGGAAGCGAGGCCGCCCACAGTGCGATTCGGCGGCGGTTAGTCATCCTCAGATGTGATGCCGTCAAGGATTGGGACGATGACCCGGTCAACGTCACCCTGGTCCATCCCATAGGCAAACTCGAAGAAGGAGTAAATCTCCGGGAGCATGTCCACTTCGATCCGTCCCGGGTGGAGAATGCCGGAGAGCCACCTCAGGCCAAGGATCCAGCGTACGTCCGGTTGGTCCCAGCTGTAGAAGTCGATTGGAAACAGATACACGCGTTCGTCTTGCGCTGCGCGCAGCGACGAGAAGAGGGGATTCGTGACGATCCGGGCGAATGTCTGGGTTGCGTTCTGCCGATAGGCGACGATCGTGATCACATCCGGATCCCATGCGGCGACCTGTTCAATGGTCACGCGCGTCCACCCTCCGCCTGGCGCTGCCTCAGTCCAGACCGGAGCACCACCGGCCATCGTTGCCATTCGTGTCTGCATCCACTCTGCCGACGGGACCTCAAAGAGGGTCTCCCCTCCCGTGAGATTCACCGAAAGGAAGAGGGTCGCAGGGCGCGACTCGGAATCAAGTTCGCGGACGCCCAGCTCAACCTCTCGCTGCCTCGTGGCATAGTAGCGCGCGACCTCCCGTCCGCGCTCCGGCTGGCCCAGCACCTCCCCAAGAAGGGTAAGATCTCGCTCGTACTGCTCGGGAGTTTCAAAGTCGACGTAGATCACCGGGATTCCGATCAGCTCGAGTTGATCTCCCAGCGTGGCTCGCATCTGCGATTTCAGGATGGCAAGATCCGGCGCGAGTGCGGCTATCTGTTCGGCGCCCACGTTGCGCTCGAACTGCGTCTTCTGATCGTATCGCTCGTCGATCTCAGGCAGGAAGTTTCCCCTGCCTTGGTCGATCCTCCCAACACCTACGATTCGATCTCCTGCGCCGGGGAAGAGATAGAGGGCATTGGCAATCATGAGGACCGAACGGCCCGCGGTGACAATTCGCTCCGGACGGACGGGAACGTCCACTTCGCGGCCCAGAGCATCGGTGACCGACCTCGACTCCTCGATTTCAACGACGCCCGTCGCCGGAAGCAGAGCGATCGAGACAAAAAGAAAAAACGCCACGATCCCGCGGCGGCAGATCCTAGTCATGGTGCATTCTGTGGAGGTGCAGATGGCGCGTCAATGGCCGCCGTGGGCTCTACTCGTCCTCGAGTTCGGTGTTCCAGTAGAGGTCGCTGACGAAGTGGTCCCACGATCGATATCGACGTGCAGTCCGTGGGATGTGAAGGTGATGGCGTGGGGCAGGGCGCCCGGGTCGGCGGATCAGCTTCATGCCGGCCTCGTCCGGTGTCCGGTTCCCCTTTCGACTATTCGCCGCGACGCTGCAGGTCACGAGGTTCTCCCACGTATTCTTTCCGCCCCGGGAGCGCGGGACAACGTGGTCGATGTTGAGGTCCGAACTCTTCAGCCGCTTTCCGGTGTACTGGCACGTGTAGTTGTCGCGCTCGTAGATGTTCTTGCGAGTGAGCTTGACGTTGTGCACAGGGAGACGATCGTAGCGCAGGAGTCGTATCACGCGCGGTACGAGAAGGGAGAGCGTGGGAGTGTGAATCCACTCGGCGTCCGGAGGGACATCATCCAACTCACGGCGAAGCTCCGAGATTTCGGCCCACGAATGAAACTCGTGACCAACGTACGAACCGTCCTCAACCGAGATCGCCTCTGCGACCGCTGAGAAGAGCTTCACGAATGCGTCCCGCACCGTGGTGGTGCGCACAGGCACGTATCCTCGATTCAACACGAGCACGTGCGAAGTCAATACGTCCATGGCGCGCCCAAAGTATCACAAAAGGTTCTGTTCGTCGGCATGCTCTCCAAAAACTCACGAACCGGCTCGCTCGCCTAGAACGTCCACTCGTACTCGCCGCCCGCCTGCAGTCGAACCAGACCAATGTGACCCGAGTGAAAGCTCCAATGCCAGATGAGGTGGCTGAGAACGGCTCCCGCGGTCGGGAGTGGGCCGGCACCAGTCTCATCGGACGGCGACACACCGCCCAGGAGGATCTGCTTGCCCCACTCGGTCCACGCCCGTCGGCCCTCATCGATCAACGAGTCGGGGCTCCCGAATGAGGGTTGAACTTCGCCGTACCGACGCAGTTGCGAGAGCGGCCCTTTGGAAAGCCACGCCGGTCTCGACTGGCCGGAGAGGCGTTCGATCCAGTTTACGTCCGAACTGATGAGGTGTGTCACGAGCCATCCCATGGAGATCTGGCTTTCCGGCGCGACGAATGAGAGCTCCTCTTCGGAGAGGTCTTCTATCTGATCAAAGACGCGCTCGTGGAGCTCCTCCAATGCGCTGACGTACCAGCGAATCCCCGGCCCATCGGTGTTCGCCCACTCGTAGCTTCGGCTTCTCCCTCTTTTATCTTCCATGCTATGCCTCCGTGACGAGTATGGCACAGCGCGCATCCTACGGAGTCGTTCCCTGTCCGTTCCACTCGTTCATCAAAACGACCTCGCCAAGCGGACGCCGGACCCGCGCACTTGTCTCGAGCGAGAGGTGCTTCTCGCTCAAGTGATCCGACGAGCCCGGGTATCCGAGTGCGAGCATCGTGATCACCCTTGTCTCCGCTCCAATCCCAAATGCCTCCCGTAGCGCGACGGGATTGAACCCGGCCATCGGATGAGCGTAGAGGCCTTCTCGTGTCGCCTGAAGCATAAGATTCATCGTTGCCATTCCGGTGTCGAACTGGGCGTAGTGTCGCTCGTCTGAGAGATTGCAGTCGAGTTCGTCTCCGGTAAGCACTGCCAGCAGCACCGGTGCCTGGCGAGCCCAGTAGTTTCCGCCAATCAGGCACTCGCGCGCCTTGGCGAGCGCTTCGCCTTCGTTACAGACCAGGAAGCGCCACGGTTGATTGTTGAAGCACGAGGGTGCCAGCGTCGCAGCTGTGAACACTCGCTCCAGCACGTCCGGATCGATCGGTCTCTCCGACAGAGCCCGCCGGGCGCGTCGCTCTGTGATCTCTTCAATGATTTCCATGACCGCAATATACGTCCTCTGATCATGCGGGTCCTTGCGCCCTTTGTCGCCGAGCGGTAGCGTGAGGCGTGCGACCACTATCCGAATACAGCGCCATTCTGTGGGACTGGAACGGTACGATCCTCAACGACGTCTGGCTTGTCGTGGAAGTGATGAACGGGCTTCTTGCAAGAAGAGGGAAGCCGACCACGACTGCGGAACGCTACCGATCGCTCTTCTGCTTTCCGGTTCAGCGCTATTACGAGCTGATGGGATTTGATCTGGAGGCAGAGCGATTCGCGGACGTCTCGAGCGAGTTCCTCTCCGCTTACAATGCACGCGCGGGCGAGTGCACGTTGAACGAGGGTGTCCGAGATCTCCTGACCACGGTGAAAGCGTCCGGGACCCGGCAATGGGTCCTCTCCGCCACCCAACACGACACTCTGCAGAAGGTCGTTCAAACCTTTGAGCTCGAACATCTCTTTGAGTCGATGCATGGACTCTCAGACAACCTCGCTCGGAGCAAGACGGCATTGGGCGCCGCGCTTCTCAAGGAGGCAGAGATCGATCCTACGAATGCACTCCTTATTGGCGATACCTCTCACGACTACGAAGTCGCCATGGAGGTGGGCGTCGACTGTGTTCTCTACTCCCACGGGCACGAAACGAGAGAACGTCTTGAGGCGGCGGGCGCGCACCTGTTCGACTCATTCGCCGAGCTCTCCCATTCCTCCCAGGATCGTGTCTGATGCCGGTCTCCTACCTTGGCGAACGCGAGTCCCACCTCTACTCCTACCTGCCGGCCATCACCGCTCGCGACGACCTTTGGGAGTTCTGGGATGTGATGCGCGAACGAGCGCGGTCGGTACCCCTTGATCCGATCCTCACTCATCGCACCTATCCGAACCGCAATCTGGATGTCCAGGATGTGACGTTCTGCGGCTACGATGAGACGAGGATTCATGCCCTTTTTGTCCACCCTCGAGCAGAAGAGTCTCGCTCCCCGACCCCTTGCTTGATCAGCTTCCACGGGTTCAACGGCGGCCGCGGAGATGTCTCCGATTTCGCGCCGTGGCTCCTTCTGGGCGTTGCGGTCCTTTCGGTTGACGTTCGTGAACAGCGCGGAGAGACGGGAAACGCGGCGCTCTACACGTCGGGCTCAGCTACGAGTGTTGCCACGAAAGGTCTCCTCAGCCGCGACGAGTACTACTACGGTGCGGTCTACATGGATGCGCTCAAAGCGGTCGATCTCGCCCTCACGCTTCCCGGCGTTGATCCAAAACGACTCATCTTGCACGGAATCAGTCAGGGTGGCGGGATCGTCTCCGCGCTCTCCGCTCTGGACGATCGGCATGCAGCCTCCCTCGTTGACGTGCCCAGCAACAGCAACATCGAGCGACGGATGGAGATGAAGGTCGCGGCCTATTCGGGGACCGGCGCCTTTGGTGGCGTCAACGAGTATCTGCGAGCACACCCCGAACACGTTGAACGAGTCTTTGAGACGCTCTCCTACTTCGACACGATGAACATGGCTGAGCGGATTACCGCACCGACGATCGCCGCCGTTGGGTTGGACGACATCGTCTGTCCGCCGGAGTGCTACTTCGCGACCTACAATCGCATTCGTGGAGAGAAACAGATGACGATCTATCCCTTTTGCGGGCACGGCGATGTGAGTCGGCTCCAGCGCGAGCGCCAGATTGCCTTTGTCGCCGAACGATATGTCAACGGTAGGGAGTCTTGAAATCCGCCCGCTCTTTTGAAACTATGAAGCCCCACCCATGGCGTCACCACGATTGTTTGCAGACTGGCTTTCAGAGGTAGGCCTCTTTTTCCTGAGGCCGATTGTTATTGCATGGATGAAGTTCCATGCGCATCGAATTGTGACATCGGGTCCGGGCGTCGATTTCTCGCGTAGGAGACCCTACGTCCTGCTCGCGAATCACAGCTTTCGCCTTGACGTCGTCCATGTTCCGTTACCCTTTAGCCGAACGCCGCACATCGTGGCGAGCCGCGATCTGCTCGTTGGCGTCTTCCAGACAATCCTCTTGACGCGGATTGCCAGATGCATTTCAACCGCGAAGGGCCGCGGCGATATCCGGGCGATCAAGACGATGATGAACTCGATAAAGCGCGGCTATCCCATCCTCATCTTTCCGGAGGGAGACATCACCTTTTTTGGTCGACCGCGATCGATTGAGACCTCTATCCCGCGCCTGGTGAAGATGCTCGGCGTTGACCTCATTACGTGTCGGGTTCACGGGGGGTACCACGCAGCGCCACGATGGGCGACTGCGAAGCGGGAGAACCGGTGGATCGAGTTTGACTATCGGCTCGCGATGACTGCCGACCAGGTTGCCTCATCTACTCCTGAAGAGATCCACCGGACGATTGAGAATGCGATCCTGGTCGATCACCATGCCTACCAGAAAAAGCAGATGCTTCCGCATCCAAGTCCTGCACCTGCGGAGGGACTCGAAGACATTCTCTACGTCTGTCCGGAGTGTGAGTCGATCAACACCCTGCGCGCCAAAGGCGACCGTCTCTGGTGCGAGGCATGCCGGACACAGGGTGCGGTTGATGAGTTTGGGTTTATCACTGGTTTTCGCT
This sequence comes from Spirochaetales bacterium, assembly GCA_028284845.1. Classification (GTDB taxonomy): domain Bacteria; phylum Spirochaetota; class Spirochaetia; order DSM-27196; family SLST01; genus SLST01. The sequence goes on along the minus strand of JANQQY010000089.1, from coordinate 1,709 downwards.
ACTCGGATCCCGGATCGTGGGACGAGTTTCAGAGAGCGTATCGTGATCGTCTGGTCGAATCGAGCTTCTCGTCTCCCGCAGAGATTGTGGTCCATCACTACGGTCGACGGACAGAGCGCTCGTACGGCCGAGTTGTCGCGGAGTATCGTGATCGGGAGATTCGTGTCACCGGTTCTGTGAACCGAACCTTCCGAGTCTCCGAATTAAAGAACGTGATCGTCACGCTACGCTCAAAGCTCAACTTCGAGCATCGCAACCGGAACTACGTTCTCAAACTCGATCACAAAGCGATGGCCTTCCTGCGGGTCTGTCAGGAAGCCTACTAGTCGGTCCGGCCATGGTGATCGAGCTTGCACGCATACACGAGTCGGCTCAGGCCCCGCTCCTCAATGCTGCCGAGCTCAATGCGATGGCGTGTCTGCTTGCGCGCGCGTTCCTGCGACATAGGAATTGGGTCGTTGTGATTCCGGAGGAGGACCGACGTCGTGCCCTTCTCACGCACTTCTTCCGATTCATGGGGGCTGTCATCCAGGAAGCCGGCATCCTTGTTGTGGTAGGCAACCGCGCCGACCCGCTGGGGTACATCACTTTCCTTCCCTCCTCAGATACTCAGGGAATCTCGCTCTCCCGACTCATTCGCGCCCGCGCCCTCCGGTATGCGCTCCGGTTCGCTTTCGGCCTTCGGCCGCGTGAGCTCGCCTCTATGTCGCGATTCTCGCGAGCGGTCTCTCGTCATCGGAGCGATCTTGATCGTGCCACCACAGCGCATCTCTACTTCACGGGAATTGATCCCCAGTCGATGGGGAAAGGGATCATGCGTCGTGCCTTTGCTCAGAGTGAGGCGTTTCTTCATCAGGCCGGCTACACTGCCTATGAGCTTGAGACAACCGACCCTGGTAATCTTCCGGTCTACGATCGCTTTGGGCTGACGGTCGTCTCCGAATCGGTGCTTCCAAACTCAGAGCGAAAGATATGGTTCCTGGAGCGTCATCTGACCGGAGACGCGACTGCCTCCGACACGCGTTGATGCGAGTGGTGAACCGCCATGTGCCGTCGTGGGATCGTGAGGACCACGGTTGCGCCGTTCTGGTTTGAAAGCCTGATGTTCCCGTCCAGCTGCTCGACAAGCGCCGAGATCATCGTCATTCCGAATCCCCGTGCCTCATGCATCCCCGCGAGTACTTCGGATTTGAAGCCGGGACCATTGTCGGACACAACCACTTTCACCTGGTGCGCTTCGACTGCCAACTCCAGTCGCAGTGCGAGACACTCATTCCCCGTGTAGCCGTACTTCAGGGCATTTGCCAGGAGTTCGACGGTACAGATACAGATGGGTACGGCGATCTTCCGTTCGACTGCCTCGTCCGCCAGAGTGGTCGAAAGATCGACGGGTCCCATGGCATAGCCGGTCGAGTAGCTTGAGGCGAGACGCTTCAGGAACTCACCCAGGTGGACCAGGCTAACATCGTCTGATCGGTAGAGCGAGTCGTAGATCTGACTCATGACCGCGACGCGCTCGCTCGCTTCATCGAGGGATTCGCGGGCATCGCGGGAATCGACTTGAGATGCCTGTAGTCCGAGCATTGCCGACACAAAGGCCATATCGTTCTTGATCCGGTGGTGCGTCTCCTTGAGTAGCGTTTCCTTTTCGGCGAGGAGACGGCCTATCTCCCCGGCAGCGGCTTGATCCTTCTGAATCGAACGAAGCG
>JANQQY010000040.1 GCA_028284845.1 Spirochaetales bacterium | reverse complement strand
TTTCCCGTGGCGCGCAATCCGGATGCCGGCCGAACGGTAGATCTGAGTGCCCGCAAACGACCGCACCCGCGGGCCAACCCGGTTCGCATAACGAGAAGGAAGCAGAGCTCTCACAGTGAGCACGAGGATCGCCATGGAAACGAATGTCAGCCCGAATCCAATCATCCGGTAGAGGCCGCGCAAAGCTCCGCTAACCAGATGATCGGTCGAGAGGTAGTAGTGGTTTCGCGGAAGCCGCCTCATCCGCGAGCGCCGGCGTCCGGGCGGAAGAAACGTTCCGCGCGGCGGCCGATGAGTCGATGCGACACGAGTCGCGACAATACCCGAAGCATAACGTTCGAAGCACCACCAGTCGCTGTGAGCCGACCTCTCTTCCACGCTCGGATAGCCATCCGTGCCACCGACTCGGGCGAAGAAAGAAATCGTGTGCCCACGACGCTATTGATGCCGGAGGCCTCCACCATCTCCGTTGCGATCCCGCCTGGGGCAAAGGTCGTCACCGCTATGTGCGGCGATAGCTCGGCGGCTATGGATTCGCCAAACCCAAGAAGCGCGTGCTTCGTGGCGGCATAGACCGCCTGATAGGGTACGGGAACAAAGGATGCCGCGCTGGCAATGGTTAGAATGCCCGCGGCGGAGGCGCCTCCGGTTGTGCCCGAAGAATACGAACGGCCGGACGGCGGCGCTGAGCGCGTCGGATCACTGCCTTGTAAGAGTCGCGAGACGAACTGCAGCGTGAGATCTATCGTCGCACGCACATTGAGCGCAACAAGCCGATCGATATCCTTGGAGGTCATCTGCGCAAAGGGGCCAAAATGAGTCACGCCGGCGTTGTTCACAAGGCCAAAGGGAATCCGAGGCGAGGCGAGAGCAAACGCCTCCTCGATCAGCCGGGACGGACTACGTGGCTCCGCGAGATCGACCTGAACAGGCCACGCCTTCCGGCCGCCCGCTGCAATCTCCTTGGCCACTCCATCGAGCTGCTCTCGCCGCCGTGCCGCGAGCACGACATCGGCCCCCTCCTGACGGGCGAGCCTCAACGCCAGGGCGCGTCCAAGACCTCCTGAGGCTCCGGTAACGATAACCACCCGGTCATGGAAAGAGAGACGGCTCACGCTGGTGACGCCAACGCTTGATCGTACATTCGGTAGGTCTTGTAGACGTACGCACCCATCTTCTCCATCGCAGCGTTCATCGCGGTGTTGTCCTCGAGTATCCAGCTGCATTCGCCGCGTTGCCGGCCCTTGGTCTCGGCGTATCGAAAGGTTCGATGGTAGAAGAGGGCATCGATCCCAAGGTTCCTGTACTGTTTCCGGATTCCCATGGCGAGGACCCGCACCTGGTTCACTCGCTTGGACCAGTAGAGCAGTTTGAGAAGCCCGAACGGGAAGAGGCGGCCGCTCTTCACATGGATGAGTGCCTGATGCAGATCGGGAAGCGAGAGGGAAAACCCAACGGGGGTGTCGTCCTTGTACGCGAACATAATGAGTTCGGGGTCTGCCACCGGGGCGAGCTCATCTCCCAGGTGCTCTATCTCAGCGTCAGTCCATGGAACGAAGCCCCAATTCTTCTCCCAGGCGTCGTTGTAGATCTCCTTGAAGATGGGAAGCTCCACATCAAGCCGCTTTAAGTTGACGGGCCGGAGGCGGAGATTGTGGCGCTTCGTGAGGAGTTCGACAAAGCGATCAAGGCGATCGATTTGCATTCGATCCTCACCCAGCCAGTAGGCGTAGAGATCCTTCGCCTTCACCAGCCCGGCTCCCTCAAAGAGTCGAGGGTAGTAGTCGTGGTTGTAGGGCATCATCACTGTTGGCGGCTGATCAAAGGCGTCCACCAGGAGGCCGAGTGTGTCGTTCGTGCTTGGATTGGTGGGGCCACGCATCACGGCGACACCTCGGTCGGAGAGCCACTTGCGAGCGGCGGCAAAAAGAGCGTCGGCTACGGCCTGATCGTCTACGGATTCATAGAAGCCAAAGAACCCGACACTCTCACTCTGGAAGGCGATATACGCGGGATCGTGAATCGCCGCGATCCTTCCAACCACGGTGCCCGACTCAATGGCGAGAAAGAGCTGAGCGTGCGCATGCTGGAAGAAGGGGTTCTTCTCCTGGGAGAGTAGTGTCTTCTGATCGTTCACGAGCGGGGGAACCCAGTTCGGGTTGGATTGATAGAGTCGCCACGGAAGCTTGATAAACGCCATGAGATCGCGCTTGGATTCCGCGGTGGTTACGGTCAGCGACATAGGGGAATTGTTGAGGCGGGAGATCAGCCTGTCAACTGAGAGGAGGAGTTGAAGAGCGGACAGCCTTCGTGCGATACATCGCTCCGTCGGCTACCCGGACAAGGGTCTCAGGGTCGTCGCCGTCCTCCGGATAGCAGGAGATGCCGATGCTGGCGCCGACGCTGACATACGCTCCATGCACTTGGATGGTCTCCTCCACGGAGCTCTCGATCTTCTCGACGATCCGGTTCATGTTGTCGCTCGC
>JANQQY010000029.1 GCA_028284845.1 Spirochaetales bacterium | reverse complement strand
CTCCTGCGTCGAGCGCCGGACGAATCGCCGTATCGACCGCAATCACGAGGAGGCGATCAGCGAGTGCCGGAAGGGAGGGCAGGACTTGGTCGAGCGTTGGCCCGGCGGCGAGAATCAGGCAGGGAACGCCTTCGAAGAGCCCCGCAAGATCTCGTACGCCCACTGAGCTCGCAAGGCGATGAATATTCCGAGAGAGATTGCGCACCCAGAGGCGACCGAACTTCTGGAGTGTGTTGCGGTTGATCTCGAGCCGATCCGCGAACGATGCGACGATCTCCTCGGCCTCGCGAAGCGAGGGATCTGTGTCGCCTGTGCGAAGCGGCACCCGTTCGAATCCTCCGCGGGCGGAACGTCCGAGCTCATCACTCAAGGCCGACGTCGATCCGACCAACGCAAGGCGGCCGCTGAGTTCGGCTGGAAGGGCGGCGAGTGGCCCTTCGCTGTGTTCCCGGACAGACGCAACCGGCTCGAAAGCGATCACATGTGTACGAGAGGTTCGCTCGAGAATTGATCGGGCGTGATACCCAAGCCCGGAGCCCACGATCACAACGCAGGGTGGCTCACGCTGCACCGTGCCTCTCGTTGAACGCTCGGCCTCACGACCCGGGTTGTGCCGGCTGTGAAGGTAGCGTCCGTCGAGCAGGGCTGTCGGTTCTCCGTTCGCCGCCTGCTCGAACCGGACCTCCACTACTCGAGCTCCAGACGAATCGTCATTCCGTCGCGAAACGGCGAGCCGGCCGGGGGATCTTGTCGGACCACCCAGCCGTAGCCGGCGAGCTCCACCTCGACATTTTCGTGCGTGAGCAGTGGCAGCAGCGTACGCTTTGGCAGCCCGGTGTAGTCGGGAACGGTCTCCGTGAGTGGAGGCAGGGCGATCGGTTGAACGACGATTCTACCGGGATGAACGAGCGGCTCTTCGCCCTCGAGGGGAATCCCAAGGTAGGGAACCAAGAATTCAAGGAATTCGCGCAGAACCGGCGTTGCGACACGTCCACCAAGGAACTCGCCTTCCTTTGGGTAGTCGATAGCAACATAGAGTACGATCGACGGATCTGGTACGGGGAGGAGCGCGAGTGTCGAGGCGATGAATGCACTCTGCGAGTAGGTTCCTGTTTCCGGATCGAGCTGCTCGGCAGTACCGGTCTTGGCGGCGATTCGCAGCCCCTCATACTCGAGCCGGCGAGCCGTCCCGTTCCCGCTCACCGCCTGCTCCATCGCGAGCAGAATCTCGCGCGCAACAGCCGGACTCACCACCTCGCGTACCGGTGTGCGGCCATAGTTGCTGATCGTCTCCCCGGAGGGTGCGACGATCCGATCGATGATGTTCGGCTTGATCAGAATCCCCTCATTCGCGAACACCGTCGCAGCCGAGGCGAGCTGGAGCGCAGTCACTGCGATCTCCTGGCCAATCGCAATGGTTGGCTTTGTTCTTCCTGACCACCTGTCCGGTCGGGCCAGTATGCCTGCCTCTTCGCCGCTCATCCCCACGCCGGTCTGCTCGCCAAACCCAAAGAGACGGAGCATCGTGTAGAAGTCCCGTTCTCTCGCCTCTTCACTCGCGAGCGCTGCACCAACATTGCTCGAGAGCCTGATGATGTCGGCCGTGGCTATCGTCCCGTAGTTCCCCAAGTCGGTGATCGGCGGATCTGTTGCGTTGTACGACCCCGTTGTCTCGTAGAGCGTTGCTGGAGTGATTGCGCCCAGTTGCAGGAAGCTTCCAATTGAGAAGATCTTGAAGACACTTCCCGGTTCATAGACGTCCGCCACAGGACGGTTTCTGCGTTCGTCCTCTGAGAATTCTGAGAATCGGTTTGGATCGAAAGAGGGGCTCGAGGCGTATGCCAAGAGGTCGCCGCTTTGTGTATCCATGGCGAGCAGGACGACGGAGTCGGCGTTGTATCGATCGAGCGTCGCCTTTGCGAGTCGCTCGCCTTCATATTGCATTGCCATGTCGATCGTGAGAAAGACCTGATTTCCCAGCCCGTCCTCCGGATGGAGAAACGGTTCCAGGGCAAACTCAATCCCTTCGAGCCCCCTGCCTTCGTCGCCGACGAAGCCGATCACGCCGGCAAGAGAGTCTTGCTCCGGATACGAGCGACCGGAGTCCGGACGGAGTCGAATCCCTTGGACGCGACCCTCTGCCTGCGCCGCTCTGATCGCGTCGCTTTCCGCCGGTGAGACGGTCCTCTTGATCGTTGCGGAGCCGGTCGGCCCGGTGAGCCGTCGTTCGATCTCGGCCGGTTCCATATCGACGATGGT
>JANQQY010000021.1 GCA_028284845.1 Spirochaetales bacterium | reverse complement strand
GTCCGGGGTCGTGGCAAAGCTCAGAGCGATCTCTTCCGTGTAGGCGAGCTCGATGCTGGCCCTCCACCGCTCGGCGTCTGCCTCGAAGCCCGCCGAGTCATCCTCCATGCCCGGTGCCCGCTTCACATGCCCTACAATGGTCCGCTTCACGGTCGCGTGAATCTTCGAGATCTCGGCCGGCGAGTTAGCTGCGACTACGAGTCCATGGTTCTGGAGCATCACGATCTGGGGAAAGCTTCCAACACGATCTGTGTGCTCCGCCGCAAGCCGCTTCATCTCAACGGCAAGGATGTAGCCGGGCTCAATGGCGGGGATCCAGAGGCAGCGCGAGCCAAAAAGCCTACTCGCATAGAGCTGTCCCTGCTCCGCACAGGTGATTCCATTCACGAGGGCGGGATGGGTGTGAACCACTAGAGAGAACGGAAAGAGCTCATGCATCAGGGTTTCGACGCTGGGACGCTTCGTCTCTCCCTCGGTACGCGCAGCCATCAGTTCGGCAAGTGCTGCGGCCTCCCGTTGCTCGGTGTCGTCTGGATAGGTGCTCTCCCAGATTCGCTCGAGCTTCCGACGGTCCATGGTCGCAAAGCCCTCTTCGCCGATTGTGGATAGCTGGAAGCCGGACGCCTTGATCCAGAGCGTGGTGTCATCCTTGAATGAAGTGTTCCCGCCGCCGGCGAGAACCCACTCCGGATCGCCGCCGTACTTCCGGGATACCTGGACGAGGTCCTTAAGGCTCATTGCCACCTTCCTTCTTCGCTTTGTATCTCAGGATCTTACCTGCACGGAACGGCACTACCGTGCCGTAGCTTGCGGGAACCACCCACTCCTCTTCCGCAAGGTCGAGGATGCCGGTATTTCTCTCAAGTCCGTAGAAGGCGGCGCCGTCCCGAGACGTGAACCGCTCAAGGCTCGTAGCATCGGTCTCCTTCCGATCGTCCTCAGAAAGCGGAACACCGTGGTCTTCAAAGAGCTCTGCGAGCACGCTCATCGCCACGGGGGCGGTGTAGACGCCGGCACACCCGCAACTCGCCTCCTTTTCGCTCACCGGATGAGGAGCGCTATCCGATCCAAAGAAGAATCGGCCGGATCCGCCAAAGACTGCGGCAAGGAGTTCCTCGCGATCAGCTTCTCGCTTCGCGACCGGTTTGCAGAACAGATGAGGCCTGATCTTTCCGCCAATGACATCGTCCAGAGTGATCAAAAGATGGTGCACGGTAATCGTCGCGCCAACCCGTTCAGGCATCCGCTCAAGTGCGTGGACGGCGGCTGCACTCGTCACGTGTTCAAGCACGACCCGCAAGCTGGGGAAGGTGGTCACAATCCACTCGAGGTCCGGCAGAAACTCCGCCTCCCGATCCAGAACAAAGCCGTTCGGCGACTCTCCGTGAACTTCCAGCACGAGTCCAAGTTCCTGCATCATCTCGAGCTGCGGGGAGATTGACCGTACGTCACGTACGCCATCTTCCGAGTTGGTCGTGACGCCGGCAGGGTAGAGCTTGCCGCCGACGGCTCCGGCCTCCTTGAGAGCCGGGAGCGTCTCTGGGTCGAGCGAGGAGAGGAGCTTGAACGTCATCAGCGTGCTAAGCCTCTGCCCGGACGCCAGTGCTGCGTCGATTTCCGCCCGATAGTTCTCAAGCAGCTCGGCCGAGACGATAGGCGGGTCGGTGTTTGGCATCACGAGAACCCGTTCAAATACGTGCGCCGTGTCGCGAACGATTCCCTGCAGGAGTGGCGCCTGTCGGAGATGCACGTGGAAGTCGTCGGGGGCGGTGATTCGCACGAGGCCAGTCTACCCGTGCCCCGTGAGCGCGCCAACCAAGCTGGACAATCGCGAGAGCTCCCAGCTATCTTCTGCGCATGGATCCGCTCGCCGGACTCCAGGTCGATGCACCCGTCTACCTGGCTTCGTTCTCCGCACTCGACCGATACTTTGACCGTCCTGAACAACCAATCATCTTTGCGGCGATCGAGGGCGATATCGTCACGCTCGCGAAGTCGGTGCCTGATCTCGACTTCCCGGGCATTCGTTTTGGGGACGCAGCGACCTGGCACGAGGGGCGCCGCATCTACTTCACCTGTGTGGAACCGGAGTCAAAGCCGAAGCGAGAGAGCTTTCGGCCGCTCAACCTGCTCTACGATCCGTCACGGGATAGCTACCTCGATCCATATGACGACTATCCGGCGATCCGTAGTGACCTGCTCGAGCAGACAGATGAACCCATTGAGCCGATCAACCGGCTTATGGACGCCGCCATCACTCTCTCCCGCTACCCAAAGAAGCTGCAAGATAGACTGCCACCTGTCGATCGATTTCCGGATCTGCCCACGGAGTCCCTTCGCGTCCTCTTGACCTCGATTCTCACGGGTGCGTACGCCCACGTGGGACTGGGACTCCTCGCGGAGCACGGGTTTGTGAGCCACTATCTGCCGGAGCTCGAGGGAATGGACGAGACGAAGCACTCGAAGGAGCATCACCCTGAAGGCGACGTCTGGACTCATTCGCTTGAGACCTTCCGCTATCGTCGCACTCTCGATCTCACGTTGACGTTGGCGCTTCTGCTTCACGACTCAGGGAAGCCGCTCGCAACGCCGAACGGTCACAAACGATTCGACGGCCACGCGGAGTTGGGTGCCCGCCTCGCGCGTCGACTTCTTGGCCGCCTTGGATTCGCAGAGAGTATCGTTGATGACGTGAACTGGCTTGTCACGAAACACATGTTTCCCGGCGCGCTTCACAAGCTGCCGACCTTTCGGACCGAGCGACTGATGGCTGACGAACGCTTTCCAATGCTTCTCGAACTTTATCGCTGCGATCTCGAGTCGACCTACCGCGGGCCGGACGGCTACTACCGTGCCTGCAAGATCTACCGCGACTTCCTGAAGAACGATGCGAACCCCTACCGCAGTGCAGACGGGAAGAAACTCGTCCGACTCTACGTCGACTAGGAACGGGGCATATTACGAATGCCGATCTCGTAGATCCCGCGAAGCGTGAGCCACGGTTCCACGCGATCAACGTTCTTGCAGAGCGAGGCAATCAGGCGCGACTCGCCCCCGGTCACGATGACCGTCGGCTTGTCCGGCTCGAGCTCGGCGGCGATGCCGGTGGCCATCCCATCAACGAGGCAGGCGTAGCCGCGAACGATCCCGGACCTGAGTGCGTCCGTGGTGTTGGTCCCAATAAAGGAAGCGGGAGCCTCGAGTTGGATCATCGGAAGGGCTGCGGTCTGCTGGACGAGGCCCTCAACCGCGGTGGAGAGCCCGGGGGCAATAGAGACACCACGGATCGAACCATCGCCTCCCACTACCGTGAAGGTGAGCGCCGTCCCAAAGTCGACGATCACAGCGGCGCCTTCGGCGAGCAAGTACCCGGCGACGGCGTTCGCGAGCAAGTCGCTTCCCATCTCAGATGGGCGTTCGGTGGAGACCTTCACCGGAACATCAAGCGCCGTGCTCACGATCACCGGATCCTTCCCAATCAGGCGGGCAACCCCGTCGCGGAGGGCTCGAGTGAGCGCCGGGACAACGCTGGAGAGCACCGCTCCCCCGACAGAGGCGGGGTCAACACCGTCAATCGCGAAGAGCTCCCGGAGATGAATCAGGATTTCATCCGAGGTTCGCTGGGTGCTGCTGGCAAGTCGCCACTGGTGTTTCGGCGCCGAACCCTCAAAGAGTCCGATCGCGATATTGGTGTTTCCTGCATCAATCGTGAGAATCATGGGCATATCTCTCCAAGAGGAATGACTTCAGATCGTCAATGTGAGGCGGCATTGGTAGAGCCTCCTTCTGCTTCTTCATCGCCTGTGCGAGACGCTCAGGAAGGGGCGGTTCCACGCCGGTTGCCTCACGGACAATCTCTCCGAACTTCGCCGGATGCGCCGTCCCCAAGGTGATGACGGTTGCATCACCCGCGCCGTCCCCTTGCAGATAGCGCTCGGCGCCGTGAACACCGGCCGCGGTGTGGGGATCAAGGAACACGTCGGAGTCGCGGTGGTAACGATAGATGGTGTCGTGGATCTCTTCGTCGGTGACCATCTCACCGCCGACCATCGCTCGCATGTCTTGGAAGTCGGATCCAAAGATCTCGAGCATCCGCTCAAAATTGCTCGGGTTTCCCACGTCCATCGCATTGGCAACGGTTTTTACGCTCGGCCGAGGGGTATAGATGCCGGACTCCAGATATTCGGGAACAACATCGTTCGCATTCGTCGCTGCGATAAAGCCGGAGACCGGTAGGCCCCAACGCCAGGCGAGAATGCCGGCGGTGAGATTTCCAAAGTTCCCGCTGGGGACGGAGAAGACGATCTCACTGGCAAGCTGCGATCGGAGCTGGACAAAGGCGCTGATGTAGTAGAACGACTGAGGGATAAGGCGACCGAGGTTGATCGAGTTCGCGGAGGTCAGATGGGCTCGTTCAGAGAGATCCCGATCGGTGAATGCCTCTTTGACCATTCGTTGGCAATCATCAAAAGAACCCTTCACCTCAAGCG
>JANQQY010000017.1 GCA_028284845.1 Spirochaetales bacterium | reverse complement strand
CAAACCGGGGCTTGGCTGGAGCGATTCTCGACGCAGGTGGGTTTATCGCCTCCGAGTACTCGCCTGGAGTGCCGCCGCAGAAGTATCACTTCCCCGCGCGCAATCGCATCATCAGTGGAATGAGCCGCACCGTTGTGGTTGCCCAAGCGCCCGCACGGAGCGGTGCGCTGATCACCGCGGATTTCGCGCTCGATCAGGGTCGCGATCTCGTGGTGCTTGAGGCGGGGCTATCGGGCGACTCCGGGGCGGGGACGCGAGATCTCGCGGAGGACGGTGCCGTTGTGATTTCCGACGCGCGCTCGATTCTACGTGACTGGGGCATTGAGGTGACTCAGGCGTCGGCCCATGTGACCGATAGTGATCGGCGAGCGGAGCCTTCTACGGCCGGGGACGCAGCGAATGCTCGAATCCTGCGCATGCGCGCAGCGATCGAAGGAGGAGTTCGGTGAGTTCCGGATCGCTCCGCCTTGCATTCGCAGAGGAGTACCTTGGTTACCTCGCGAGCGTTCGTCATCTCAGCGTCGCGAGCGTTCGAGCCTACCGAAGCGATCTCGCGGCGTTTGAACAATGGCTTGCGGAGCGCGGCAGCGACGCCGCTGATGTAGACGCAGCGGTCGGTCGGCGCTATATCGCCCATCTCTCCCGAAACGACGCTGCGGTCAGCACGGTGAATCGGAGCCTGTCCGCCCTCAAGGGATACTTCCGCTATCTCGTTCGCACGGAACGAGCGACGGCATCCCCCTTTGAGGGGGTTCGCGGTCTGCGAAAGCAGAGCCATCTGCCGAGCTTTCTCTTCGAGGATGAGATCTCTGATCTCCTCGCGGTCAACGGTTCGGATTTCCCAGCCTGTCGTGACCGCCTTATCTTGGAGCTACTGTATTCGACCGGGTGCCGAATCAGTGAACTCGTGATGATCAATCTGGATGAAATCGACTACAAGCGTGGACGAGTGCGGGTGCGAGGCAAGGGCGACAAGGAGCGGTTTGTCTTCCTTGGCGCACCGGCTCGACGCGCCCTCGCTGACTACCTGCCCCTCCGTTCCGCTCGGCTCGCTCGTGCGGGTCTGCGAGACGAGAAGGGACTTGTGATCAATGCGCAAGGTGGTCGTCTTACCCAGCGTGGTGTTGCCGGAATCATCAAGAAGAGGGTCGCCGAGAAAGGACTTGCGAAGGCGGTCAGCCCGCACACATTTCGGCACAGCTTTGCGACGCACATCTTGGATCGCGGAGCGGATATTCGCGTGGTGCAAGAGCTTCTGGGCCATTCGTCTCTCTCAACCACGCAGGTCTATACCCATTTGGGGCTCGGCGCCTTGAAGAAGATCTACGAACAGGCACATCCGCATGCCGGTACCCGGTCACAAAGAGGAGATGCATATGAGTGATATGCACGGGACCACGGTGCTTTGCGTCCGACGTGGGGCATCTGTGGCGATGGTCGGTGACGGCCAGGTGACCATGGGCGACACGGTGATGAAAGGAAATGCGCGCAAGGTCCGGAGGATGTACAACGACAAGATTCTGACCGGCTTCGCCGGGGCCACGGCGGATGCATTCACGCTTTTTGAGCGATTTGAAGGCAAACTGAATGAGTTCTCCGGTGACATAACGCGCGCCGCCGTTGAACTGGCGAAAGAGTGGCGGACCGATCGAATGCTGCGACGGCTTGAGGCACTCCTTCTCGTCGCAGATCGCACCAAGACATTCCTGATCTCCGGAACCGGCGACGTGGTGGAACCGGAGGAAGGTGCAATCGCGATCGGCAGCGGTGGCAACTACGCGCTCTCTGCCGCGCTTGCCTATCTGGATGGGACCGAGCTCCCTGCGCGCGAGATTGCCGAGCGCAGCCTCCGGATCGCCGGCGGGATCTGCATCTATACCAACGATTCGTTGACCATTGAGGAACTGCAATGAAGAGGGACCTGAGCGAGTTGACTCCTCGCGAAATCGTAGCTGAGCTTGATCGCTACATCATTGGACAGCATCGAGCAAAAAAGACCGTGGCGATTGCATTGCGTAATCGGATCCGCAGGCAACGACTTCCTGAAGAGCTTCGGGACGAAGTTGCGCCAAAAAACATCGTCATGATCGGACCAACCGGCGTCGGAAAGACTGAGATTGCGCGTCGGCTGAGCAAGCTTACCGGTGCCCCCTTTGTGAAGGTCGAGGCGACCAAGTACACCGAGGTTGGCTACGTCGGTCGCGACGTTGAGAGCATGGTCCGCGACCTCGTTTCTGTTTCTGTGGCGATGGTGAAGGAAGAGCTTCAGAAGGGTGTGACCGAGGAGGCCGAGCGGCGTACAGAGGAGCAACTGCT
>JANQQY010000332.1 GCA_028284845.1 Spirochaetales bacterium | reverse complement strand
GGGGGTCGTGACGGCGAGCATGCCGGTCTGGATCATGGAGAATGCGGCGTTCGGGAACCGGGCGTATTGCACGCTCAACGAAGGCCTGGGAAAGGTGCTTCGCTACGGAGCCAACTCGCAAGAGGTGATCGATCGATTGAAGTGGATGGAGTCCGACCTCGCTCCCATTCTGACCGCAGCTCTGGAGATCCGAGGACCGATCGACATGAAGAACCTGATCGCGCAGGTGCTTCAGATGGGCGACGAGGGCCACAACCGCAACCGGGCGGGGACGAGTCTCTTTATTCGCGAGCTCGCTCCGGCACTGGTGATGCTCGACGTAGAGAAGGAGCGACTAAAGCGAGTCTTTGAGTTTATGCACTCAAATGACCACTTCTTCCTCAACCTGACGATGCCTGCCTGCAAGTCCACGGTCGACGCGGCGGCAGGAATCGAGAACTCAAGCGTCATCACGACGATGGCCCGAAACGGGACCGAGTTTGGTATCCGAGTTTCCGGAGTCGGCGATCAATGGTTCACGGGTCCGGCGAGTGTCGTTGACGGCCTCTACTTGCCTGGATTTGGCCCGGACGACGCTGCGCTCGACATTGGTGACTCGGTCATCACGGAGACCGGAGGGATCGGCGGCTTTGCCATGGCGGCGGCACCGGCCATCGTGAAGTTCGTTGGTGGATCGCCGGCCGACGCAGTCAATTTCACCAACGCGATGTACGAGATCACGGTCGGAGAGAACGATACCTATCAGATCCCGGCGCTCGATTTTCGAGGGACTCCCACCGCAATCGATGTGATGAAGGTCGTGGAAACGGGTATTTTGCCGGCCATCAATACCGGCATCGCCCACCGGGAGCCCGGCATTGGGATGGTGGGCGCCGGGCTCGTGAAGCCACCGGCGAACTGCTTCACCGAGGCCTTTGAAGCGTTTGTGAAGAAGATCACAGAGTAGCAGGTTCGAGCCGTTCGCTTTGGTCGTACAGACGCGCGCGGTCCCGGACCAGCAGAACAAGTTCTGACTTGTTGACCTTCACGCTTGCATTGCCGACCATTCCCCTATGCAAAAGACACTCAAGGTCGAGGGTATGAACTGCATGCACTGTGCTGGAAAGGTCGGTGCTGCGCTCGAGATGATAGATGGGGTCAGCAAGGCCGATGTTTCGCTGGAGGCGGGGACCGCAATCGTCGAGATGGATCGCGAGATTCCGGAGTCCGACATGGCGACGGCCGTCTCAGAGGTTGGCTACACCGTGGTTCAGGGATAGGGACCCGTAGAAGGAGCACCGACCATGAACGCACGACGAATCACGTACGCGGCGATCTGCACGATGTGCGCAGCGGTGCTAACCGGATGTGCCGTTCCCTTCACGGTAGTGACGGAGACAATCACCATCGAACTGCCGGTGCTATCCCAGTTCGTGACCGACTATCAAGAAGAGCGGGTAGAGCTTCCGTCAGAGGCGTTGCGCGACGGCGTAAGCTTCACGAACGTCAGATTCTTCTACACGATCACCACAGATAGCCCATTTCGGGCGAACGTTGAGATATGGGTGTCGGACGACCAATCGGTCGATGGTGAGTCAGACCCGGACACGGATGACAAGATTGTCGATGTGGTGATTGAAAACCAGTCGACCGTGTCCGGATCGGCTGATTCGCCGGCCCTGGTTCGCGCCCTGAATGCGAAGCAGGAGTTCATTGTTGTTGGAGGCTTTGCGGAATCGCTTACGGGCGGTGGAACGGTCACCATCACGACATACGCGGAGATCGAAGGGAGCGTGCAACCGGCCTCCGCGTTCTAAGGCCCGGTGGCGGGCGACCGGCTATCCGGTCGCCAGACGAATGAGGGCGATCAGAACCCCCGTCACCGCCTCGCCACCAAGGACGCCGGAAGCGATCACCTGACCGTTGGCGGTCGCAGATCCGCCGCGGCGATCGGCTACGAGCCTCACGATTCCACCAAGAGCGACAATGCTACTCAGGGCGAAGGGCAGGTAGACGCCCAACCCAATGGTAAGCGCGGGC
>JANQQY010000683.1 GCA_028284845.1 Spirochaetales bacterium | reverse complement strand
CGTTGGAGACCGATCTGAGAACGGCCGGCTCGTGGACGAGACGGGCTCCCAGACGCGCTCGCCCGTGGGCGGTTCACTATCCCAGGGTCTGCCACTCGCGCCTTTTCGCCCTGCGTGAGCGAGCTGAATGGCCGGGATCGCGCCGTGGGCGGCGACTGCGGATGCGACCCGGGCAAGCCCATCGACATGATCGTCGCTCCAGACGCCAAGATCGGCCCAGGAGATTCTCCCTTCCGGGGCGACCGCCGCCGCCTCGGTCATGACGAGTCCCGCGCCTCCAATCGAGCGGGTCGCGAGGTGGGTAACGTGCCAGTCGTTGGCGAAGCCGTCCTCGCTTGAATACTGACACATGGGAGAGACCATGATTCTGTTCCGCATGGTGACAGTGCGTACGGCCAACGGCGAGAAGAGGTGAGGAGTTTCCATTCTGGTAAGGTAGCGAAAGAAGAGAGAGGCGACCGGCCGAGGGATCGGCCGGCGCATTGGTATCTGCTAGAAGTCCTTGTCTTGCACCGTCTTGCGCTTGTCAGACTTCGCGCTCTCAATCGCGGCGTCACACATGGCTCGGATTTTGTCCGAAAGGACATCGAACACTGCGGCGGAGCACTTCAGATCGCCCTTCTCTTTGATATAGGCCTTGATCTTGGATGCGACAACAAGGGTCTCATTTGAACTCATCTTCTTCTCCTTCAATTGTTAGCTACCAGTGTATACCGCTCGATGGTCACTCGTCTAACCCTTTTGAGATATACTCCCGACTCGTGAGACTGATCGTCTTTGTCCTGAACCGAGAGGAACTACTCGAGCGTGTCCTGGAAGCCTACGTAGAGGTGGGAGTGCCCGGCGCGACGATCCTCGATTCCGAGGGAATGGGGCGGTTTCTGACCTACGAGGTTCCGCTCTTTGCGGACTTCAAAGAGTTTATGAAGGGAAACAAACCCTACAACAAGACCATTCTTTCCGTGGTTCGTGACGATGCAACGCTCTCGCGTCTGCGAGAGGTGCTGGATGAAGTCTGCGGCGGCCTGGATGCTCCCGGCACCGGTATTCTTTTTAGTCTTCCGATCGACTACGCCGTCGGACTTGTGGGTGAGGAGGCATATGATGCTCGACCGAATCAGTGATGCGATCGCCTCGGAGTGCATTGACCTCTCGCTTCAGGTTCGGCGAAAGCCAGAGGTGATTCATGAACTCGTCGCAATGCTCGAGCGGGCCGGAAGGATCGCCAATGCAGCGGCGGTTGAGGCGGCCGTGCTTGCGCGGGAGGAGCTCACGACGACGGGAATAGGCGGTGGCATCGCCATTCCGCATTGCCTCACGAGCGAGGTTGAATCGACGGTTCTCGGCATTGGTCGGTCGAGGCGCCCCGTCCGGTTCGACGCCGTGGACAACAAGCCGGTCAGCCTCTTCTTCCTTATGGTAGGCCCGGAGGGTGCCCATAACGAGCATCTGCGTCTTCTGAGTAAACTTGCCCGCTACCTCCACGACACATCGCTCAAGCAGGGTCTCCTGCACGCGCGGGGAGCCGAGGAGATCGTCCAACTCCTCAGGGAGAAGGAGGGCGTGTGACGCAAGCGCGTAGATGGAACGTCGTTCGATTCACCATCACGACCATCTATCTGATGGCGGGGTGGCTCCTGTTCACCTGGAACCTTGGTCTTGGCTCTCTCACCATGGGTCTGGCAAGCAGCCTGATCGTCGCGGCTCTCACCTCCCCCATCTTTGTGGAGACCGACGAAGCCGCTCGCCGATCGGTCTTCCCTCGCGTCGAGGTACTGGGCGTCTTCTTCCTGGTGCTCATTGTCATGATGTATGCGGCGAGTTTCCGTGTTCTCTGGCAGATCCTGCGCGGTAGGATCAATCCCGGACTGGTCCATTTTCGAACGCGCCTCCGATCGGATGTGGCTCGACTGGTCCTCACGAGCTCGATCACGCTCACGCCCGGCACGATCACCGTCTTTCTGGATGACGACCATCTGATCGTCCACTGGCTCAATGCGAAAACCACCCACTCGAAGTACGCGTGGAAGCTCATTGCTTCGGGTTTCGAGCGGTTCCTGGGACGCATATGGGTATAGAGATGAATGAGATTCTTCTCTATGCGATCTACTTCTTCCTGGGGTCTACGATTGTGGGTGTGATCCGGGTTATTCAGGGTCCAACGATCGCCGATCGTATGACGGGTCTGAACCTCGTAGGTTCGCAGATCCTTGCTATTCTTGTCCTGATCGCGGTGCGTGACGGACAGTCGGCCTACCTTGATGTCGCCCTCGTTTACGACATCTTTGGGTTTATTGGTGTCCTTGCCATGGCCCGCTACTTCGCGCGGAGGAAGGCGGAATGAGCTGGATCGCCCTTCTCTTCCTCGG
>JANQQY010000108.1 GCA_028284845.1 Spirochaetales bacterium | reverse complement strand
CGATTGCGGTGATCTCATCGGCCCCTCCGCGAATTGCCTCCGGCTCGCCATCCCCGGCGAAGACCGATTCGATCGTTCCCGCGGCCGCCTGCAACGCTGCGTCCCATTCCTCTTCAGTCGGAAGTCGTGCGAGGAGGCCCGAAGGAAGAAGGGTAGAGTACCACTCGGCAAAGGCCGCAGAGGCGAAGTAGGAGACGCTGGAGATCGGGCGATCGGGTTGCGAGAGTATCGCATCAGCGTCCTCAAGGTAAGACCCATCCGCGAGCCCCGTCTGTTGGAGCCGCTCTGCATCGGCCCACTCAGGATTCTCATCAAGGAACTGGACAAAGGCGGATACCGGGACTTCGGTGGTCCCCACAAGAACGTTTGCCTCAACGACGCGCGGGATATCGCCACCCCTGCCTGCGCGCTCAACGCCGGAGACCAGGAGGCTCCCGCTGATACGGACGAATCCGAGTCCAAGAGGAAACCGGGTGAACGAACCGGGAACGACTTCAATCGAGTTTCCCAGCGCCACCCGCGAAGCGGTGAATCGCTCTGCGCTGGAGCGATACCAGGGATCGGACTCGATCGCTTCAACAAGGGAGTCATCGCCAAGTGCCTGCGCGATTTGCAGCGCGAGGCCCGGAGTTTGTGCGTCGAGTTCGGACGCCCACGTCACCATGGACGCGATGCCTGAGGGCGTGGCGATTCCTGCGGGTGACCCGGAAGCGAGTGCCGCCGAGCCCACGTCATTCAGGAGCGCCTGCGACCCGGTCTGCGGTGCAATCGCTTCCAAGAACGAGGTGAACGATGTGCCGCCGTCGGGTGTTGCAGCGAGATCGCGAGCAAGGTTCCGCGCGATTGAGGGAAACTGATACTGACCGCTCGCCTCGCCCAGAAGTGACCACCGGGCGAGCTCTCTCACGGCGTCCTCCACGAGCGGCCCCGACGCCGCACCTGAAAGGGACACCGACACGGTCATTCTCTTTGGCACCAACCATGAGCCAAAGAGGCGACCACCAACATCGAGCGACTCCTGGTACGCATCAAATCCGGGTCGGCCAATCTCAAGCTCACGCTGCCCGGACGGCACAAAGTAGGTGCCCGGCGCCGTGCCAATCCAAACACCGTCAATGCGAACGGAGGCTTGCCCCGGATGCGCAATAAAGGTGACATGGCTCCCATGGTTTCTGATGCCCGGAAAGAAGAGAACAAAAAAGAGGAGTACGAGGCCGGCGACCGTGTAGATGATCGGAACGTATGTTGTTGGCGGGATTCCAAGAACCGGTCTGAGATCGACCGTCACTGATTCCGGATCGATCGCTTCGCCCTTGTCCACGGGCTCTTTTGCAGCCTCTTTCACCGGCCGGATTGTAGGGTCCGATCTCTGAGTTGTCAACGCAACCACCCCATGGTAGGGTCCGCTCGATGAGCACCGTCGCACGTGAGAAGCTTGTGACCTTCACCGAACGACTCCTCACGTGGAGAAAGCGCCGCCGTCTCCGCAAGAAACAGAAACAACAGAGCAAGCATCCCGTCGTCGACTGGATTGAGGCCTTCCTTTGGGCGGCAGGAGTTGTACTGCTGATCAATCAGTACGCGCTCCAGGCCTACCAGATCCCATCAGGGTCGATGATGAACACCCTGCTCCAGGGTGACCGGATCTTCGTGAACAAGCTTGTCTACGGTCCCGAGCTCTTGCCGGGACTCGTCAAGCTGCCCGGTTTCGCAGAACCGGAGCGTGGCGAGGTGATCATCTTCGAGAACCCAAGCTATATCTCGCGCGGGACGGCCTTCGATATCCTCCAGCGAGTCTTGTACATGGTGACCCTTTCGATTGTCGACATCGATCGAGACGAAGCAGGTCAGCCGCGGGCACATTTCCTGATCAAACGAGCCGTTGGAGTGGGCGGAGATCGATTCCGTGTTCGAGAAGGGTCTATGCAGATTCTCCTTCCGGGGGAATCCGAGTGGCAGGACGAAGCGGGATTCGCGACCACGCAAGGCCTGGGATACGAGATTCGACGAATCGTCCGCAATGAGACCATTCCGCTCTACCGCGATGCGGCAATCACCGATGCGCGAACCAGCCTCGGCCTGAGTAGTTCCGATGACTCCGCCTTTACCACTGTGCAGCGCGAACGATCGGTTGATCCTTTTGAGTACGATCGCCTTCGAACGAGATATCTCCTCAAAGCAAACCCGCACGAGTCACTGACGCAGGCACGAGACGCGAGCTACACACTCGGCTGGTATGTCCCGGAAGACAGGATCCTTCCAATTGGCGATAACCGCGACAACTCTCGCGATGGCCGCTACTTTGGCGCTGTTAGCACCCGCGATGTTCTTGGAAGGGCGATGTTCAAGTACTGGCCCATTCCCAGGATTGGAGCCATCCGGTAGATGCTCACCAGGGCCGCGCGAGAGTACGAGGAGTATCGTGATCGCGGGAGCCTCGCTTCGAGAGCACGGCGGATTCTGCGCCTCGTAGCCCTCACGTTCCTCGCATACCACCTCATTGCCGGTGTCTTTCTACGGTCGATTGAGATCGGCTCAGTAAGTATGGAACCAACCCTTGCCGTCGGCGATCGGGTACTAGCAGTGCCGCTGATTTACGGGCCGCGAGTTCGCCTCTTTGGATTCCGGCTCCCTGGGATCCGCGAACCCAGGCGCGGCGATATCGTCTACGCTCGACCGGCGTACGTGGAAGAGGAAGCCTTCCTTCGTCGAGCGGCCGACCCATTTGTACGCTTCTTCACGCTTGAACAACGGCGTGCGATTCGGGAGGACCCCAACGCTCCAACCTGGGTCGTGAAACGGGTGATTGGAATTCCTGGCGATTCGATCGTGGTCGAGCGATTCACCGCCTATATAAAATCGGCTGAGTCCGATTCGTTTGTCGGCGAACACGAATTGATCGCCCGTTCGTACGAGCTCCAGACGGACGAACGGCCAGAACTCTGGGACGGCCTCGATCCCTTTGGAGCGTCGGCAGAGGAAGTGACGCTCGGCGCGGGCGAGTATTTCCTGCTTTCGGACGACCGCTCGTCGGGCACCGATTCGCGACACTGGGGCCCCGCACAGATCGACGATCTCGAAGTGGCACTGCTCCTACGCTACTGGCCGCTGCGTTCGTTCGGGCGCCCGTGAGGCCGGAAGCACTCTACACCCACATTCCCTTCTGCCGCGAACGCTGCGACTACTGCGCGTTCCACTCTGTGCCACTTGGCGGCGAAGAAGCGATGCGAGCGATTCTTCGGCAGATCGAATCGCATATCGCGACTCTCACGCCGTACTTGAGCCACTGCACCACGCTCTACCTTGGAGGAGGCACCCCATCCATCGTACCGCGACACGGCGACGGGAGCCTCTCCTCGCTTCTCAAGGCGACACGGCGTGCGCTTCCTCGCGTCAACGAAATCAGCGTCGAGGCGAATCCCGACTCCACAGATGGAGAGTTCCTCGCTGTTCTCGCTGACTTTGGAGTCTCGAGAATCAGCCTTGGGGTCCAGAGCCTTGATGACGGGACTCGGGCCGCCCTTGGTCGA
>JANQQY010000663.1 GCA_028284845.1 Spirochaetales bacterium | reverse complement strand
AGCTTGTAGAAGAGCTTTGGTCCCAGATACATGATCGCGGCCATCAGCATCGGCAGGATGATATAGGCGAGCCAGAGAAAGCGAATGGTTTCCTCCGATTGCTGGGCCAGCGGAATGGTCTCGTCAAAGAGGGCGATCCCCAGCACAAAGGCGCCGAGCGAGGTGCCGATCGCGTCACCGGTTTTGTTGAAAAACGTCTGGACGGCGAAGGCGGCGGATTCCGACCGAACGCCTGTCTTGTGCTGTCCGTACTCGATGCAGTCGGCGGTGAACATCGGCCTGAGCAGACTCGTCACCACGAGTGCGATCGTCCGGGCTCCAACAAAGACCATCGCAACGATTGGTTGGGTACCCGGGATAAAGAAGATTGGGACCGACAGGACGATGCAGAGCAGCATGCTGATCTCCAGGTAGCGACGCTTTCCCCATCGGCTCACGATTCTCGTGGTCAGTGAGCCAAGACCCATGATCCCAATGAGAGAGAAGACGCCGGTCACCTGGGCAAGCTGCGCGTCGCCGTAGAACGACTCCGCAACGTAGACTGCGAAGACGCTCCCGGCGTTGAGGAACGCCTGCGACGCAAAGAGCGCCATCATAATGAAGTGCTGATCGTTCCGGAGGACCTCCTTTATCATTCGTCCCAGAGAGACGCCCCTGTCCGGCAGCGGGATGTGGCGCTCCCGAACCGTGAAGATCTGTGGAACCATGACCAGGACGGCAAAGAGGGAGGGCACGAGGGCGAAGGCGATCCAGTTGACCGCGTCCACACCGTCCGCGAGGAAGAAGAAGGCAATACCCATACCGAGCGCCGTTCCCGCTACGCTTCCAATCTGCGAGAGTGCAAGCAAGAGCGTTCGTTCCCGCTCGGTGTTTGCCATGGTCGTCGAAACGGCGAAGCTGGGGACTTCGCTCGCCGTGTAGAAGATGTCCCAGAGGACATAGGTTCCGATCATTAGGCCGATCTTGACCCCCATAGATGCGGTGTGGGGGGTCAAGAAGAGCAGGAAGGTGGCTGCCGGCATGACAAATGTGGTCAGTGAGAGCCACCCCTTGAAGCGCGATCTCTTGAAGCGGTGGCGGTCCATCATAACGCCGATCAGCGGGTCGTTGACGGCGTCCCAGATCCTGACCGCGAGGAATACGCCTCCAACCAGGATCGGGTTGATCTGCAAGTAGCTCACGTAGAACATAAGCAGATAGCCTTGGATCAGCTCGTACACCACGTTCTGGCCAACGAAGTAGAAGGCATAGCTTGAACGTTCGAGGATACCGGTCTCAGTCTTGCTCTTCATGCGTGGGCCAGAATATGTGAATCGTGTTAGGAATCCGTTCGGGTTGTCGATTCCAGAAACCGCCTGCGGAGCTCCCCAACGTCGTCCGCAGAGAGGGCAAGGCCGTGCCGTGCAAAGCCGTCTACCGATCCAAACTTCGCGTTGAGGGTGTCGATCGAAGCGCGGAGATAGCGTTCGTCTGCAATGAGCAGTGGCCGAACGAACTCGGCTTTTCTCCTGGAGAGCGCGGCAATTTGGACTTTGCGTATGGTGGATTGGACGAAACGGGTGAGGAATCGATTCGTGGCAAGGTAGTCGTAGGTGACCGACTCGACTGGCACACCGAGCATCAGAAGCATCACGGCGGCAGCGAAACCGGTTCGGTCCTTTCCCGCGGAGCAATGAAAGAGATGCGGCGTCGGCTCCTCGCCGGTAAGAAGGAGTCGGAACCAGCTGGCGAATGCGTCCGCATGATCTATGACGAAGGCCTTCCCCACCTCTACGAGCATCTGAGAGGTGTCGCTACGAGATGTGCCACGGATGACGTTCCGTAGCTCCTCGCGGATATCCTCACCGCCCACATTGACCGGGATCCAGTGGCGCATGGCTCCCGGGGGAACTCGGTCCGGTGCGCGACTCACTTCGTACTCCTCACGGAAGTCAACGACCGTCGAGAGACCTCTGCCCGCCAGGATTCGAAGGTCGGTCCGGGTGAGTTTGGCGAGGGAATCTGCGCGATAGAGGAGTCCGCGTCGCACCCTTCTGCCCTCTTTCGTGAAGTAGCCTCCAAGATCACGAACGTTGCTCGCACCGCTTAGCATCAGGTGCCGGCCCACGCCGCCCCGTGACTGCTCTGCTCCGGGGATCATCCTGCGGCGTACCCTGCCAGCAGAATCATCCTCGATGTCCAGCCGCTCAAGCGGGACCCATCCCTGTGCACCCGACTTGGATACGCAGCGAGCAGACGACCCGGAAATCTCCCGCACCTCGTACTCCTCGCCCGGTTCAGTGGGCATCTCCGGTTCACGTTCCGCCTGATCCACGCCCCTACTGCGATCGTCACGGGTGCTGTGAGCAATCTTGCTTTCGGGTGCATATGCCGAGTGAGCGAAGGCGCGAATCACGGCGCATCGTAGCAAAGATGACCTGGCTACGCGAGGAAAGAAGAGCGTGGAAGTGAGTCGGTTCTGTTGACAAGCAGCGCAATCATGCTATTCTGTATAGGTTGATTCAAAAATCAACAAACCTTTTGGGAGTGAGCTGGTAGTGACGATCGCGGCGCGGCGGGCCCGGATTCAGAATACAGCGCGAGTGCTTCGCCAGATCTGGGAGCGTCGCGCGATCAGCCGGATTGATATCGCGAAGGCCGTTGGTCTCAATCGGTCAACGGTGACCAATGTCGTTGCTGATCTCATCCGTGAGGGGATCGTCGCTGAGACGGAGGAGGGCGATGCGTCGCCGCAGGGCGGCCGCAAACCGATCTTCCTCTCTCTGGATCGGAGCTACGGCACCGTAGTTGGGCTGGAAGTCCGGCCTGAGTCGTACACGATGGTTTGCGTCGATCTCCACGGCGACATCCTGTTCAGCCGCTCTGAGCGAATGGACAATACGATCGATCTTGCCAGATCCATCCAAGAAATCATGGAGCATTCCGAGGCCGACATCGCACGCTACGGAAGAACGCTTGGGATAGGTGTCGGAGTATCCGGGATCGTCGATGCACCTGGCCAGATCATCCATAGTTCCATTCCGCTCCGAATACTCAAGCCCTACGATTTCAGACAAGAAGTGGGTTCGCGTCTTCCCTATCCAGCGCTCCCCGAGAACGATGCGAACTGCTGTGTCTGGGGAGAGCTCGCGTTCAATCGCGATCGTGCGCTCAAGAACTTCGCCTTTGTTCTCGTGGAGTTCCGCGAGATCAGTGATCGCGAAATCCTTCGAGAGCGTATCGCGCTGGGCATCGGATTTTGTATTGGAGGGACTGTCTATCGAGGGGCTGGGAGCTCTGCTGGAGAGTTCCGAAGCATCCTCCGGGCTCCCGAGCACAACGGTCAGTTCAGCTTCACGCCAGACGAGCTCCGAGTTGTGGACACGGTTGATGAGATACGCGCGCGGTTCCTCAGGGAGCTTGCACGGCACATCGCACTGTTCGTCAACACGCTCAACCTCGATGTCCTCTTCCTTGGCGGAGATATCGAGCGATTTCAAGCAGAAGTAGAGACGGTGATTCAGGAGGAGATCGACCGAAACTGGCCGTACCCGGGTCCCGTACCGTGTGAAATCCGGTTCTCATCGCTCCGGGAGCGGTCAGTTGCGTACGGGGCCGCAGGCCTGATCCTTGACGGCCTGTTCTCCGGCATTGACCCGGTCGCTGCGGAGGAAGGCAGCGTAAGCGAGACCGATCTTGTCTCGCGCTTGTATACGTCCGTTACCTCCCCGTAGGGGAGGCAAAAACCAATAGGAGGCCACAATGAGAAATGGTCTGATCATTCTGACGTGCCTGCTCGTTGCAGCAGGTGCAGCGTTCGCAACCGGCGAGACCGAAGCCGGCTCGGACGATGGCATCACGCTTCAGGCGTATCACTACCTCGATCTCACGAATGAGATCACCACGTCCAACTGGGACGAACTGATGGCGGGTTGGGAGGCCGCGAACCCAGACATCACGCTCGAGTTTGAGTTCCTTTTCAACGAACCCTACCACGACAAACTTCAGGCGATGGCGGTTGCCGGTCAGCTTCCGGACGTCATGTTCCTCTGGCCGGGCAAGCGAACCGGGTACGTGACGGGCGCAGGCCTTATCAAAGATCTGAGCCCATGGGTTGATGAGGTAGCCGATCAGTTTGCACCTGCCGCTGTTGCGCCGCAAGGACCGAACGGTGAGATGTGGGAGCTACCCGAGCAGGTTACGGCAACTCACGTTATGTTCACCAACGCACAGCTTCTGGACGAGCTTGGACTTGAGTTCCCGGCGACCGTTGAAGAGCTCATCGCTCAGGGCGACACGATCCGCGACGCCGGATACATCCCCATCGCGATGGACAATGGTGACGGCTGGCAGATGCAGAGCACCTTCCTGAGCGCCCTCGTTGCTCGCACGGGTGGACGCGACTGGTTGGACGCAGCACGCACCGGTTCAGCAAGCTTTGAAGACGACGAGTTCGTGGACGCCCTTCAGGTCATCGTCGATCTGAACGACGCCGACATGTTCTCACCCGGTGTGAATCAGGCAGCCTACGGCGAAGCGCTCACTGCCTTCTCGACCGGCCAGGCAGTCTACTTCATCGACGGTGGATGGCGAACGAACGAACTCGTGAGCCTCATGCCGGAAGATGCCTACACCTACGTTGACTACAACGTCTTCCCAGCGCTCTCCGGCAGCGAAGCCATCCCCGCCAGCTCGGCGATCATCGCCGGGACCGGTATCGGCATGAACGCGGAACTTGAAGGTGAGATCGCAGACGCCGCGTGGGAGTGGATCTACTTCTTCGCGGGTCCTGTTGGATCGGAGATCAAGGCTGGTCAGGGATGGCTCCCCGCTGTCCAGATCGCCCTCCCTTCTGACATCCCGCCACTCCTGTCGCAGCTCGCAGGATTCCTCAACACCACGCCCGGTGGCTACGTCATCGATGGTGTGATGGACGCAGAGGGAATGGGTGTTCTTCACCCTGCGATCCAGGAGATGATGTTCGGGAACAAGACTCCTGACGAGGTCGCAGCAGAGTATGAGGCATGGGTCGCAGCGAACGACTCAAGCCGCTAAACTGACGTGGG
>JANQQY010000654.1 GCA_028284845.1 Spirochaetales bacterium | reverse complement strand
ACAAGACGCTTCCCACTCGCGACCGCAACATCAAAAGCGATGCGTTCCCTCGTCTCTGCGTCGATCTCATCGGCCTTCGCGAGGGTCGCCACTCGCCTGACAATCAGGTCTTTGGCGGCCCCCTGTGTCAGGTAGAAGCGTGCGTTGGGCAGCCGCTGCAGAACCGAAGCGGGAACCGAGACGTGACGATCCGCCTGGATCGCGGCGGCGACCACGGCAGACTTCGCCTCTCCGGCGGCCATGATGATCGCAACGGCATCCTTCCGAGCGGATATCGTGTCGAGCCCGATGGTGATCACCAGGCGCTTCTGAGCAACCTCAACACCGCCCAAATCGGTCGCCGCGGCCGCCTGCGTCTCGTAGTTGATCTCCGTCAGACGCGTGGTGGAGTGCATGTCGGACCCACGGACATTAAATCCAATGTGACCGTCCGGACCGATGCCCCCCAGAAAGAATCCGATCCCACCAAGCTCGCGGATTCGATCCTCGTACTCGACGCAGAACTGATCAACTTCGCGAATGACCGAGCGCTGACGCTCCTCGAGCCGGGTCTTTGGTTGGCGGTATCGCAGCGAAAGGTCGACGCCTCCGTCGCCCCAAACGCTTTCGATGCTCTCGCCGGAAGCGAGACCAATCGTGTCCGAGCGAATAAACAGACCTCGATCGAAGTCGAGACCAAACCCTTCCACGTAGTACTTCTGGACGTAGTAGTAGAAGCTGTTCTGGTGGCGTGGGTTGATTGGATAGAAGTCGTCAATCTGGACGAACCGGAGTCCGCTCAGGCGGGGCTCAACTGAGGGGTCGATCCCAAGCTCCTCCAGCTCTGAGAGAGTCTCAGCGTCGCGCCAGCCCCGGATGAATCGATGGGTCTCCTTGATGAAGTATTCGGGTGTTCGCCCGGTCGGCAGCGCAATCACTCCTTCCGGGTTCCTTTGCACCCACTCAAGGAAGCGGATGGCCGCGAGTGTCCCGAGCCGTGGGAAGCTATCCACGGTAAGAACGCCGATCTTTTCTGTCGGCGTGTACTGAAGCTTCTGATCGTTTGTCGCAAGAAGAGTCTCTTCAACCTTCGAGTTCATGCTTCCTCCCATCAGTTTGTTTGTTGATTCAATCAACAAACATAGAGAGCATACGGAAGCGGAGCGAAGATGTAAAGCACTTACGAGAGAATCGGAAGCAGAATCTCAAACTGAGCGCCGGGCACTGATTCACGATTCGATGCGTCGACGCTCCCGCCGGCCGCATCGACGATCGCCTTCACCACACTCAAGCCAAGACCCAGATGCTCCCCTCGTTCGTGACGCGCTGTATAGAAGCGATCAAACACCCGCAGCGGCTCCTCGATACCTGGACCGCTGTCGGTGACAGTCAGCCGCACCATGGGGCGTGAGGCCGGCGCAGCACTTGTAGCGAGCCCCACGCCGATCGTCGTCTGCGTGGGGGCGATGGTCGCAGCATTCTCAACAAGATTGGAGACGATCTGGTAGACCCGTTCGGCCGAAAGTCCGACGCACACCTCGCGCGAGACACCATCGTTCTCAACGTGAATCGTGAACGAATCGAGAGAACGAGAGAGTTCGGCGACCGCCGCATCCACCGCATCAGCGACTGGCGTTCGCCCAGCGGTGTCCGTTCCTGCATCGATGTGAGAGAGCTCCCGCATACCGCCCAGGATTGACTCCGCTCGCTTCACATCGATCCGCGCGCGCTGAAGCATCTGATCGCGCCGTCCGGGGTCGGTCGTGGAGGCGGCGATCTCACAGCTTGCGGCGATGCTCGCGAGGGGGTTCTTCAGCTCGTGCGAGGCGTCCGCGGCGAAACCCTCTATCTTGCGGGTGTAGTCGTGGATCTGTCCGGTGAGTTCGCTGAGCGAATGCGAGAGGGCACCAATCTCGTCACGGCGCTTCTCCGTGGGCAGAGCGCCGCGAAGTCGGCCTCGCTCGTCGACCGCCTCTCGCGCACGCTCTTCGAGCAATCGGATGGGTCGGGCGATCGTGAGCGCCAGAAATCCACTGATCACCAGGGCGGCGAGAATGCACCAGAGGAAGACCCGGAAGACGTCGATCCGAACCTGGTAGATGTCTTGAAGAATTCGAAAGGTCGACTGCGATACGAGCACGACGCCCGTGACGCCCCCTTCGGTCTCAATGGGCAGCGCGCTGTAGAGCGTGACGGAGATCTGTCCGCCGGCCGAAACCCGCGTAGCGGCACCGTAGCGTCCCTCGAGCGCAGCCTGCACCTCTCGCCCGTTGGCGTACTCACTCGTGATATAGAAGTCCGCCGACGGCAGCGCCGGCTCTGGATTCCCTATGAGATCTCGCGCTGCCCGCACCGGCGACGATGCGATTCGGTAGAGGAGACTTTCGCGGGGATCCTCCACAGGTTCGGCAACCTGCGGGTCGGACGCTTCAGCCTCGGTGTTCTCGATCACGGAGCTGTCCGCAAGGAGCTGTCCCTCCGCGTCGAGCACGCGCAGTCTCGCCTCGTGACGCCCCTGAAGTGCCGCGATCAGGCGGGTGGCGTCCTCCCGCGTGACCTCGTCTTCGAGTGAGAGAGATGCGGCAAGCATCCGACCCTGCTGCACGAGGCTTCGTTCGAGAGAGTCAAGGAGCTGCTCCTCATAGGTGTCAAGGAGCAGGAGCGCGGCGACCGGGAGGAAGACGATAAGGCCGTTCAGAAGGAG
>JANQQY010000653.1 GCA_028284845.1 Spirochaetales bacterium | reverse complement strand
CCTCAACACAATCGTCTCCTGAGACGGTTTCCGCCGGCCGGAAGATAACATCCAACCTATTCTCGCACTAACCTGCCGCTCGACCTGGGTCACCCTCTCGCCTGGCGCTTACCGCCCCAGCTCGCGCTCGAGATACGCGTACGCCTCGCTGGTTCGAACGTCAGGAACATTGTTCCGAGCGTGCCAGGCGCCTGTGCCGTTGGTGTTGATGTGGTCCCATGCGTCCCGGCCGTCATTGTCCAGCGTTTCCAGTTCGGGATTCCAGTCGAGCAGCCGCATGATAACGTCTGCGTACGGATTGTAGGCAGCCGCATACATCAACGGCGTCATCCCGGCGCCGTCCTGATGCTCGATATCAGAACCTGCTTGCATCAGGAGGTCTATCACATCCGGGTTTTGCGCATGAATCGCGGCCGTCTGAAGGGCCGTTGATCCAAAGATGCTCTCCGAATCTACGTCGCCACCGGCACGAAGCATCAAGTCGGTCATCGCGTACTCGACCGTTGGGTCATCGTTGAGAGGCGATGCACGTAGAGCTCGGCTCAACTGAGCCTGCGTGTACGACCGCGAGAGCAATTCCTGGAGAACACGTGGGTTGGAGTTGTACCGCGCGGCGAGAGAAAGCGCGGTCGCATCGTACTGAGTCTCGATCGAGTGGTCCGCCCCTTCGCGAAGAAGGGCTCGAACAACTTCCACGCTCGGGTTCTCTATCGCAGCGTACATGAGCGCCGTGTACTCGTTTCCATCCACTTGATCGACAGGCGAGCCCTGACGCAGAAGCGCGCGAACGAGCTCCGGATCAGAGGATTGCCCGGCCGCGTACATGAGGGCGGTTCGACCGGAACTCACCTCTCCCTCAGTCTCAAGGAACCTATCAAGCTCACCGCGAGTCATACGTGCCCAGCGATCAGGTGAAAGGGTTGGCCATATCCCGGTCGGGTCTGTCGAAGCCCAAAGATCGGTTTCGAAGGGCGTGGGCCGGGCCGAGAGCCGACGTACGGGAGGATCGATGATGGTGACCTGGACCTGCCGGGTCTCCTCGTAGTACAGCGCTGGGACCGAACTCACAAGGATGTGACCGTCCGGGCTGACTCCCGTGCGGATACTCGCCTCGTCGGCAATCTGAACACTCGGGATTGGTCGGGGGGACGCAGAGGTCGCACCTGACGCTGCAAGGCTACCCAGAAAGAGTTCGCCGGTTGATGCGTCGGACCAGCCAAATGCAACACCGTCGCCCCACTCGTGCGCGAAGAACTGATTGTCAGCATTGAGGGGACCGGTCACCCAGCGCTCGTCTCTGACCTCCATCGTTACCGGATCGAGTCGCTGAACGAGAACCTGAAGTCGCTGGTTCGCATCAAGGAAGTCCCACGGAAGGAGTCTGCTCGTCACAGAGACGAGGAGCACATGGTCCCCGGTGTGGAATGCTCCAAGTGCGAAGCCCGCGCCGAGTGTCGAGTCATTCTCGTCGAGCATTCGCTCATACTCGTCGCCCGTGACTCGCGGCCAGGTGATCTCACTGCGATCGGTGGCGCGATTCGTGGCTACGATGCCAAATGGACCACCGTCGCCCGTCGTGGATGTCAGGAACTCGCCGTCCGGTGAAACCGTGAGAGTGAGGCTGTTGCTGTGCGAGACGTCCCACCAGTCTGTCTCGTCGTCAATGATCCGACCGCTTGCGTCGAGCTCGACGTAGAGCTCACCGCTGTGAATGTTCTCACCCGTTTGCGCAAAGTTGTGACTGATGACAGCGAACACAGCGAACCGTTCGTCGTTCCACGCAACCTGTGCGTCCCCGGAAGAGCTCCACGACGCCCAGTCCTGCCCCGCTCCGCGACCCTCGCCTCCCACGATCGAGGTTCGCATCGTGAGCTCGTCCTCCTGATCAAAGAGAAAGAGCTCAAGCCGGTTTGGATTTGGGTAGGCCGAAATCATGTTGATATCGTCGTAGTCGGTGATAGCCAGGAGCGCGATACTGCCGTCGGACGCGCCCACGATCTGCTGAATGATCGTCTCCGGAAGCTCGATTCTGGACAGATGTTCGCCAGTGGCGTCGTACCGGTCCACGGTACCTGTTTCGCCATTGTTCGAGCCAAGGGCGAATCCACCGCCCGGAAGGCCGGTCACGAATGCCCAATGACTGAGTGATACCTCAGTCATGTCGATCCACTCGGACGTCTCCACCTCGAGCGACTGAACGGTGAACGACTGCTGTGCAGGGACTGAGAGGGCGCAGACCAGCAGGATGACAGGCACGATGTGAGAGCGATTCATGGACCCAGTCTACCCCGAGACCATTTGCAAATACCACTAATATCGCGAAAATCGTTGTCCCGGAAAGCTTCCGCCTACGGGCTGCTCAGCCTGGTGCTCTGCGGCTTGAGACCGACGCAAATCGAGGGTAGCGTCGCGACCGTGCCGGTGAACGAACCTACTCGCCGCCTTCTGCGCGAACTTTGCGTGATGAGGCGATATGCTGGGATAGGTCCGGGAGTCCTGTCTGACAGGCTACCGCGGCACCAGTAGCAAGTGGAGTTCCAATGGACGAACGCATTCTCGCCGCCGCGCGGCGCGATGGCATCGATAGGCGTATTCGAGACATTTTTGTTGCTTGCTTTGATCAGGTAGTCGACCGGCAGATCACTACGGTGGCGGAGCTGAAGGCGTATCTCGCGCCGCTCGGCTGGCATCCCCGCTTGGAAACCGTCTACTCACGCTGCCACCGACTGATTCGCGAGATGTACTGGGGACTCTTTGCACGGCTCAACGATGAAACTCATCCGGAGCTCTGGAAGACGTTGACGGTCACGAATCGTGACCTGCCGAAGTATCCGGATCTCAAACGAGATGTGCTCGTGCCCAACCTCTACGTCGGATTACTGGACATCCACAACTATACGGACTTCTGTCAACGAAACCGTGACAACGTTTCGATGCTCCGCATTCTTGACGACGTCATTGAGACCGACATGCGGGCGATCGCCGATAAAAATGGTTGTCTCTCATCCCGCACCGGCGGCGATATGATCATCATCGTGGGAGAGAGCGCTGACTCTACGCTGCGTGCCTGCCTTGGAGTGATTGATTGCTTTTCCCGCAAACGACTCATCAAGGCGGCGGCGATTTCTGAGACCAGAACCGGGAAGTCGTTCTTGATGGATGACTTTCACGTCGCCGGGGGCGTGGCCGGAGGGCAACACTACAGCTCGCTTATCATCACCGCGGCAGGCGATATCTCCGGGCCAGTCGTGAATACCGCTGCCAGACTCCAGTCTTTCGCCGGTACAGTTGCGCCCCAGAGTTCAAAGCTCATGACCACCAGTCATGTTCACCAACGCCTAAAGCGTGAGCGTCCGACCGGCGGATCGCTAACGTTCTTCGACTGCGGAAAGGTAGAGTTCAAGGGCACGGCGGTACGCGTGCACGAGCTGCTGTTTGGGGAACGGGAGACAAAAAAGATCCGCTACCAAGAGGCGTTCTCCAAACTCGAGCAGGCGGCGACGAAAGGGGGATGGACGGACGATCTGATCCCGTTGGCCGTGAAGCTGCTGGTCGCTGTGCTACAGGTGAATCCGGTGAGCCGGGTAAAGATAGATGGCGGCGGACAGAGTTACTCCAACGCGGCTATCGTAGGGCTGTGCGAGGAAGCGATTCGGCTCTATGAGGACAAAAGCAGCCATCGAAACGTAAGCACCATCCTCCTCACTGTCATTGCGCTTCTGGAGTCCGCCCGTTCATTTGACCGGCTAGTTCTTCTGCATGTGCGACAGATCGTCGAGGCATACGATCGAATGACGAGGGAGTTTGAAGCCCTCACGGTGGAACGCATTCTGGACAATCAGAAGAGCCTCTTCAGCGCGAAGGAGCGCGCCGCGATCGATCACGCGTCCAAACTAGAAGTTATTCGGGACTCCCTCATTGAGCGTGGCAGGTCGAACCACAACATCTACTCGACCTCGCTCATTTGGAACAAGATTGTCACGGAGTTTGGTGCGGAGTGGGAGCATCGCATCTACAGTGGCAAGAGGTAACGCCGACGCCTGATCGGCAGCGTCGTTCGGCACATGGCAAGGGCCACGCAGTAAGCCAGCAGGTCAACCAAAAACCACACCAGATATAAACCCATCTACCGCCTCGCAAAACGCCTGCGGCTGGGTGAGACAACTCGAGTGCCCCGCATCTTCAAGAATCACCGCCTGGAGGCTCGCCACGCCATCGGTAAGCCTCGGCAGTGCTTCGATATTCGGCCTGTCACGTTCCCCCATCAGCGCCAGGACTGGGCCGGAATAGGCAGCGAGCTTTCCATGTACCCGCCACCCCGCAAGCCCGCGCAACGCCTGTCCCGCGCCGCGAAGGGTGAAGCCGCCCCGTGCCTCCATCGCTTCAATGACCCCGGGTGGCGCGATCCGGCCAAGCGACTCAAGCGCCTTCCGCCGCAGGAATGGTGCGAGGGCAGGAAACACGATTCCCTGAATGCGATTTACCACGCCGGTTACCCCCGTGAACTGATACCCGGCGCCGGAGATGACAAGGCCTCGGACGGCTGACGGCCGCTTGAGCACTACGGCGATAGCGACATATGCGCCCAGGGAGTGACCTACCAGGACGACTTTGTCGTTGGTTGTTGCGGCGACGCCATCAAGGACGTCGTCTACCGCTCGATCCAGCGAGAACCGTACTGCGTCATTCCTTCCGTGCCCGGGAAGATCGATTCCGACGCATCGGTACTCCGTACCCAGGCGCTCGTACTGCGGAGTCCATATCCCCAGATTTCCTCCGGCGCCATGTAGGAACACGATGGATCGCCCGTCCTCACGGCCGTATCTCTCAGTGATGCTCATCGATTCACTTTGTAGACTGCCGCCGCGAGGCCAAAGAGACTCTCGTCGTCTGCGTTCTTGTCCACAGCGGCAAACTCGTCTGCAAGTTCCCTCAATCTCTGAGAGAACTCCCGCGCTCGCTCACGCTTCATCCTCACCGCGTACAGTCGTAGATCGTCGGGGAACGGCTGCTCGAAGAACGGGGCGGCCTCACGAATCGCCTGCTGAAACAGAAACCGCAATCGATCAACGCCAGTCGCATCGGTGTCGATCCTCAGGTGCCTGTACGCCGGCGCAAAAAAGCGCTCGGTCATCGCCCGCACCTTTCGTTCCTCGGCGACCGCAATCAAGCCGGCCTTTTGCAGAACCTTCAGGTGGTGTCCTGTATTCCCGTGACTCAATCCCAGTTCTGACGCGAGCATCTTGGCGCTCGCCTGCTCAACCTCCAGCCGATTGAGGATGCGAGTCCTCACCGGATGGGCAATCGCCTTTATCTGGGCGGGACTGGTGAGGACGATATCTCGCTGCGCTACGGCCATATAGACTCCACGGAATTATGCATTGCTACTACAGTATATACTGATTTTATAGTGCATTATCAAATGCCGTGGCCGATCCTCCTCGCTGGAACCCGGCTCAGCGCTCTCCAAGACGCAGGTCGAATGATTCCGGTGAACTCGGAAACCTCGTCTACCTCGTGAGGCGTGTCGAAACCTGCTCTGTGCGGTCGTCGTCGGGGTAGGAGGAACGATGAAACAGATCGCAATTGTGTACCACTCAGACGGCGGGACGACCGAGTCTCTTGCGCTCGCTACGAAGGAAGGTGTTGTTGATGCCGGAGCGAATGTCGAGACGCTTCGGCTGAGCGGAGGTCAGATAGACGATGGTCGATGGTCGATGGAGCGACGAGTCTCTTCTCGAACGGATTCAAGCGAGCGATGCGGTGATCTTTGGCTCCCCCACGTATATGGGCATGGTCTCCGGCGTGTTTAAGTGTTTCGCTGATGCCACGGCGCCGATCTGGTTCTCGCAGAGTTGGAAGGACAAGATTGCCGGCGGATTTACTGCGAGCGCATTTCCAAGCGGTGACAAGGTGATGACACTTCACTACATGGCAACCCTTGCGGGACAGCTTCGGATGATCTGGGTCGGACCGGATGCCGCCGCATCGATCACGACATCCGACGGACGTGACATTGACCGATGGGGGTTCTGGATAGGAGTAGGCGCGCAAGGTTCGACAGCCGCCGGCAGCGGCGAGGTCTCAGCCGGGGATCTTCTTACCGCGAGACTCTACGGAATGCGGATTGCTCACGCGGCGACCGCATGGAATCCGCAACCCCACTGACTCGTTACGAATCGATGATACGATCGACTGAGGATGCGAGTGCTAACCGGGGAGCGATTGTCTTTGGACCCGTGGCGGTTCCGCTCCGCTGGAAGAGGTGGCTCAATGCTCTCAAACGCGCGGCATGGGTTGACCGCTGGTGGCGGATTCGCAAAAATGGACTGTCAGAAACGATTGATGCCCTCAGCAAAATACGACGCGGCGTC
The DNA here is from genome assembly GCA_028284845.1 of Spirochaetales bacterium. Taxonomy (GTDB): domain Bacteria; phylum Spirochaetota; class Spirochaetia; order DSM-27196; family SLST01; genus SLST01. Next base: position 219 of record JANQQY010000653.1, on the reverse strand, counting down.
GTGCGGTAGTCCGAGGGCAGATCGATCGCACCGGGCTCCCAAGCACAAGTTTGGCGCGCCCGCCAACGGAACTACACCAGATGAGCACCGTCTTTATTACTGGAATCTCGCGCGGCATCGGATTGGGTTTGGCCGAAAAGTATCTTTCGGATGGACGCGTCGTGATCGGCTCGGTCAGATCAGAAAAGACCGCCGCCGAGCTTGAATCCCGGTATGGAC
>JANQQY010000649.1 GCA_028284845.1 Spirochaetales bacterium | reverse complement strand
TGGTTGATATTGTCGAGGGTTTCCTGCTTGAAGTTGCGCATTCCCTCCTCGTACTGGCCTTCGTTTGTAAGGTCGAGTTCCTTCTCCATGAAGTAGACCCGCTTTGTGTTCGCCTTCTTGGCGTTCACTGCGAGTTCGCGGAGGCAGTATGCGAGGGGGTCCTTGAGTCGTTCCTGGCCAAGTTCCTTCAGAAAGATCCCGAGAATCTCCTCCAGGTAGATCTCGGTTTCGTGGGGCAGCGTGAAGGATCTGACGGTCAGGGGGATTGAACTTCGGGCGGCTTGAACTACTTTTGTCGCATCAACCTGTTTCGCCATCCCGACTCCTTTGAGTGAACCCTAGTATAGTTTCGCGTTCGCCGCTGTCAACCAAACCAGATTTTCATCCGTTGAATTCCTTCACCACGGTCGCCATCGCTCGCAGGCGTGACTCGACCAAGGCGTTCACCGAACGTTCCTCGTAGTGACCCGACTCGTCCTTTGCCCCAGACCGTAGGCCTGTCAGAATCTCGAGCCCCTCATCGATCGTTGAAATGGCGTAGATATGGAACTGGCCGGAGGTGACGGCCAGTTGAACCTCCGGGGTGAGAATGAGGTTTGGGATGTTCTGCAGAGGGATGATCACTCCCTGCGTCCCTGTGATCCCCATCTTCTTGCAGACCTCGTAGAAGCCCTCGACCTTCTCGCTGATGCCGCCAACCGGCTGGATCTCTCCCATCTGGTTCACCGAGCCGGTCACCGCAATATCCTGGCGAAGCGGGATCTGTGCGATCGCGGAGAGTATGACGTAGATCTCTGTTGAGGAAGCGCTGTCGCCATCCACTTCAACATAGCTCTGCTCAAATGCCACGCTCGCATTGATGTTGAGTGGGAAATCGTTCGCGAACGTCGACTGAAGGAAACCCTGGAGGATGTAGACGCCCTTGTCGTGGATCTCTCCGGAGAGACCCGACTCGCGCTCGATGTTGATGATCCCATCGTCTCCGGGCGCAACCCGCGCCGTTATCAGCATGGGGCGACCAAAGCTGTAGTAGCCGCGGTCGAGAACGGCGAGGCCGTTGATTCGTCCCACCGCAGTACCGGTGACCGCCATGATCATCTCACCGGATAGGATCTGTTCGTCGATCTTCTCCTCCGGCAGGTCGTAGAGGAACTTCCGTTCGCGAAGCGCCCGTTCGACATCCTCTCGTGAGATCGTCTCTCGGTGCTCGCGCGCCGCCCAGTAGTCTGCTTCCCGAATGACATCCGCGATCTTGGAGAACTGAGTCGAAAGCCGATCCCGAAACTCGCTGAGCCAGACACCGTACTCAGCGACAGCCGCCATTCCGTCGTGGTCAATACGACGGAGGCCCTCATCGCGACAAATCATCCGCATGAAGCCCATGTACTGACGCATGTTCTCTTCAGTTCGGAGCATCACAGAGTCAAACTCCGCCGGCACCTTGAAGAGTTTCTGGAACTCCTCGTCCACGGCGTAGAGGTAGTCGTAGATGTACTCGTTGCCCATGATGATCACCTTCACGGAGACGTCCACCGGCTCCGGTTTGAGTGAGGGCAAGGGGTTCATGGGATTGGGCAGAGGCCTGATCTCCGTAGTGAGATCCTGAAGAACTCGCTTGAGGGCGTTCCACGAGTCCTCCTCGCTGAGAATGTCCTCCGCCCGCAGGATGAGGAAACCGCCGGATGCTTGAAGGAGCGATCCGGCGCGTAGTTGCATAAAAGTGCTTGTGCGTTCGCCCATGGGATCCCCGATCGATTCCTGCGAACCAAAGAGCTTCTGGTAGTCGGGGTGGCGCTCGAAGATCACGGGGACGGCCTTCGAGTCGGTATGGTCAACCAGGATGTTCACCCCGAATCGCCAGAGCGGCGCCGGGTCCGAGTCATCTCCATCCTCAGGGGTGCGGAACCACTGGAGGTTCTGCATCGCATCCTCAAGCAGGTCGTCGAGGTAGGCATGGACCCGCGCGTCAGGGAAGTCGAGTCGCAAGCGCGCGAGCTCCGCCTCGAGCTCCGGGCGAACGAGTTCTATCTGGAGCGCACGAAGGCTCTCTTCAACGTTCATACGATCGTCTCGCAGCCTCTGGAAGATCTCCTTCATCTCGTCCATAAAGGCGTAGTACTTCTCGCGAATATCGTTCCAGCTCTGCTCGTCCAGTTCGCCTTTCGTGACGCGTCGCTGGAGATCGTCGAATGTGGCGCTCTCTCCTGCGATGATTGGTGCAATGTCCGCGCGCTGGTCGTCTTCTTCGGCGACCTGCACGATCTCAAACCCTTCCTTGTTGAGACGTTGCTCAAATTCGCTCACAGTCTGGGTCTCGCGACCTTCGGCCTGCATGACGAGCTCGTCCCGCTTCTCCTTGTAGCCTTGGTCAACGAGGAGGGCGTCCACAATCTGCCGAACTCGATCGACCAGATCCACCATTGCCTTCCTGAACTCCCTGGCCTCACCCGGTTTGAAGTAGAGCGGCCGAGGGTGATCGGGACGGGTGAAATTGTGGACGTAGACGATGTCGCGCAGTCTCGACCGGCGGGGATGAAAGTCCTTGAGGATCTTCATGATCGCCGTTCTCTTGCCGGTTCCAGAGAGCCCGGTGGCAAAGATGTTGTAGCCCTTGCCCTCTATGTCGATCGCCAGACGCAGCGCTTTGAGCGCCCGCGGCTGGCCGATGATGTCAAAACTCTCGGAACCGTTGTCCAGCTCCCGCATCTCCTGCGCCGAGATCGCGAAAGTCACTTGTTCGCGGGTCAGCAGGTTCGATGAATGTTTCGGGTCGCTGGCTCGGTCCGGTTCGGCGATTGCCGGCCGGGAGGTGCGATGAGCCATGAGAAAAGTATACCGAGGTGCGCCCTCCTGGGCATAGTCCGGCGATCGCTAGGCATTGAACGCTTGCTGGGCCCTTTTCCGGGCAGGTCAATGGACGTATTGTCCCGGTATGAAACTGGCCGAGTTCGACTCCTACATGCGGGACCTGCTCCTGATCTCCGACTTCGACAGGAGTGACGTCTCCTGGAACGGAGTGCAGGTCGAGTGCTCCGACAAAGAGATCGCGCGGGTCGCGGTGGCCGTCGATGCCGCGGCGGAGACGATCGCGAGAGCAGCCGATTGGAACGCCGACCTCCTTTTCGTGCACCACGGACTCTTCTGGGGCCGTGGCGAACGAGTCACCGGAGTCCACTTCAGGCGCCTCTCGCACCTCCTGGACGCAGACATGGCGCTCTACGCAGTGCATCTGCCACTGGACGCCGACATGCAGCTTGGAAACAACGCCCAGATGGCTTTTCACCTTGGTCTTGGAGAGATCCGGCCGTTTGGAGAGTACAAGGGCAAGATCGTTGGGGCCACGGGACTCCTTCAAGAGCCTGCCACCGTCGAGGATGTGGCCCTGCGTCTTTTTGGGAGCACCAGTGACCTATTGGGCGTCCTCCCGTTTGGTAAGGAGGGAAACCGCTCCGTCGGCATCATCTCCGGCGGAGCACCACGTGATGTCACGCAGGCCATCGACGAAGGTCTCGACCTCTTTATCACGGGCGACGCCTCCCACGAGATCTATCATCATTGTCTGGAGACGGGGATCAATGTTATGTTCGGTGGGCACTACAGGACCGAGACGTGGGGCGTGCGTGCGGTCGCGGATCATCTGAGCGAGAAGCTGGAGATGGCGACGACCTTTATCGATGTTCCGACCGGTCTGTGAGATCCACATGTCAGACTCCACAACCCAAAACGACCTCAGATCGCTCCTCATTCCGTTCATCCTGACCGCCGTGATTCTCATTACCGACCAGATCACCAAGGCGGTGGTTGTGGCGACAGTCCCGCGGCTCGAGACCGGCGGGCCAATCATCAACGTCATTGGGGACTTCTTCCGAATCATCCACGTTCGCAACCTTGGAATTGCCTTCAGCATTGGCCGGAACTTCTCTCCGGTCCTGCGGCGCATCCTCTTTATTGCGATTCCAGCGACGGTTGTCGTCGTTCTCGTTGTCTACTACTTCCGCACGGATGAGTTTACCAGCTTTCAAAGGTGGGCGATTGCAGGCATTGTCGGTGGCGGTGCCGGTAACCTAACCGATCGGATTCTCCGCCCGGAGGGGGTTGTCGATTTCTTCGACTTCCGCTTCTACGGACTCTTTGGCCTGGAGCGCTGGCCCACCTTTAACATCGCGGATGCAAGTGTGGTGGTGTGTGGCATTATGTTGATGGTCGCCGTTCTCTTTGAGGGCGACAATGGGAGGGCTGAAGGTGAACAAGAAGGCTAACACGATTCTCTTTATGCTTGGTGCCACGGTCCTGAACGTGGTTCTGATGGTCGTCATCTTCCTTGGGCTGATGCTTCTCTATGCTTGGCTCGTGCCAGGAGGGTTTCAGACGCAGTTGGGCCAGGTGATCGGAATCGTCCTCTTTCTTGGATCGATCGGTCTTACCTACTTCCTCTATCACCGCATGATCAAATGGATCTCAAACAAGTGGAACCTTGAGGATCACTTTGATCCCATCTTCAGAGGCAGGAAGGGAAAGTCTTCCGACGAGAAATAGCCAGGAACCGAATAAACTGACCGGTTGCGGCGTCTGACTCGTCACAACCTGAGTAGGCCTAGTAGCCGTCAGACATCGCGCGGTTTTGGTCTTTTTTGTAGAGTTCTGAGTACACAAATCCCCGATTCTTGAGTTTGTCCTTCACTTCCTGAGGGAACGGCATATTCCGCCAGAAGACGCCTCTGACTTCCTTATCCAACTTCTGCGTCCCGTCACTCTCTTTGGTGATCCAAAGAATGTAGTCCTGGATAAAGGCGTCCTTCACATCGCCGCGCATCTTCTTGCCCTCGAACCACTGGTAGTAGCGGCCGGTAAGGCCCTCTTCCATCCAATAGTGCTGGGCTTTCTCTTTTGCGATCTGCCATCGCAGATCACCCGCGGCGGCAACAACCGCAGTTCGCAGATCTTTCGGGTAGATGGGAATCGCAAGACGACCGCGGCTGCTCGCTCGATTGTAGCGTTCGAACGGCTCCCAGCAGATTCCCTGGTCGCCAAAGCACGGCACCAGCACTACGTTCGGGACGATCCTATTAGTCTGCATTTTAAAGGTTCGTAGGAAGATCCCTGGATCGAGGTACTCCACGTCTGCGAGTAGATTGAGAACGTTCTCCCGGGTTCCGATCTCAAAGAGTGCCGGTCTGAAATACTGCTTCATCAGGAGCGGGAAGTGATTTCCCTGGCGCCCAACACAAAGCTTCGCCATCTGACGAATCGTGTTGGCCTCCTCCGAAATCGCCTTGGAGTCGACTTCGATGTCGCCGGCTTCTTCTTCCTTCTCTTTCAGGCTGTCAACGTGCTCGCTCAGGCTCTCCAGCTCGCGATAGTGTCGTGAGAGCTCCTTGTTGAGGATCGCGAGCCGACGCATGACGTTTGTGATCTCTCCGATCGCAGATCGCTGCATCTCGTTGTAGGGAGCAAGCAGGTTCTCGAACTGCGCCATCGTATCGTGATCGGAGATGACGGATGCTTTCTGCTTGAGCTGATCCTCGAGCGTCGCCATCTCCTGAACCGCGTTTCGTACCACGCTGAGCTGAGCGACGTATCGGCCCCTCGTCTTTTCGAGTTGTGCTCCCAGCTTCTCGCCACTCTTGCGTTGGCTCGGCTTGGTCTCGTCGGTCGCTGAGGCGTTGATCCGGCCGAGTGCAACATCCTTCAGCCACTCGTCGACGTAGTAGATGGGCTCGCCCGTGCCATTCTCCAATATGATCTTCCCAAGCATCGTCCGCTGCTCAGCGGACACCATGGTTGGGAGAAGCAGGCCGAACCGAAGAGCGAGGACTTTGGGCTGCGGGAGACGGCTTGAGATTTTGGTCCCAATGGAGCGGAAGAGTTCCCAATAGGCCGGTATCAGTCGTCCCCGGTGCATCGACCGGTCCTGCGGATCAGAGGCGTTCAAGAATTGCCCCAGGATCGCATGGACTCGCTTCGCCGATTCGCCTTCCCCGGTCAGTGCTGTCTGGTAGTACTTCTTATCCGAGAAGAGCGGCTTTGACTCTTCCTCGAGTTTCTCGACGCGCGTGAAGGTACGCACCGACATGTCGATATCACCGGAGTCTTCGTCTCCGGGTTCTTCATCCGGGGCCTCTTCGAAGAGATCACCAAAATCTGGAATGTCATCTGAGACCGGCTCGCCGTCTGAATCGCCAAGGAGCGCGGCTACATCGGGATCCATGTCACCGGTGAAGAGGTTGTCGCTGTTCGCGCTTGAACCACTCGACATCTATCTAATGAGCGATTGGAGGTGACGGGATTCGAACCCGTGACCCCCTGAATGCCATTCAGGTACTCTAGCCAACTGAGCTACACCCCCGCTCAACTCGCGAATAATAGGAAAGGGCATTTCTGATGTCAAGGTAACCATCGTTGCAGCACCGGCTTGCTGATACGGTCGCGGACGCCGGCCTTGCCGTAGAAGTACTCAACGAGCGCCTTCTCCGAGATTCGGCCGAGCTGTCTGATGCCGTCAGCGATGCAGGTGAGGTAGCCGCGCGAGGGCGGGTTGAGGTCGGCATATCCCTCCCACTCCGCCGTGAGGCTGAACATCGGCCAGCTTTCTCGTGTGCCAATTCGAAGGACTCTTCCGTACCAGAGTCCTCCCTGGCCAGAAGGCCTGCTTGGATCTGAACGATTGAGATAGGAGATCGCGTTCTTCTCCGCGTAGTCGTAGTGAAGCACGAGCTCGGCATCGGCGGGTCGGCGTCCGTTTTCCTGGGCTGCTATATCCACGAACTGTTCTTCGGTAATCAGATATGCCCGACCCAGTGTCTGACTCTTGGAGGGGTTTGGTTGTACAAACGCAACGGCACCACCCCATGCATCAGAGTTGCGTGCGAAGTAGAGTTCGCGGTCGATGGCTATTGCGACATCGCGAATGGGCTCGCCCTTGTTGCGACACCCGGGAAGTTGCATGCCGTTGAATGCAGATGTCCCGCCGGTGATGTACTCCATGAATCGATTTCGATTCACGCTGGAGCCGTATGTGGCGTACCAGAGCATGTTCATGGATCCCTCAAACCGACTCTACCAGATCGATCGCTGTTCACAAACCCAAGACGATCGGTTCTGGTACTATGAAGCGATGGCCGAGACGTTCGAGTTTCGAGGGGCATTGATCAAAGAGCAGGGAGTGAGTTTTGCCGTCGTGGAGGTGTCGCACGCGGTGCTGACGGGTGGTGAACGCTCCATCGCTACCGAGCGAGAGCGTTTTGAGCCGGTGTTCAAGAACGTGCCCATCGTCCTGGCGGCGAGGGGACCCGACGGGCGCGCACGCTACAGCGGCCGACCCGATATCGTGAAGTTCTTGACGGCAACCGGGTGGACTCGCATTCCGTGGAAGCGCTACAAAGCGCGCAAGAAGGATCGGAATCCGTTCAGGGACTGGGCGTAATCAGGCGCCGACGACCGCCGCCACGGCAGCGCTCGTCCTCTGCTCGTCTGGTTGGGGAACCTCATCCGCAGTCGCTTCAGAGAGATATCCGGTGCGGACGCAGGAGTCGAGCAGTTCGGTGCTGATGAACTCACACGACTCTCGCACTCCGTGATCGGTGACGCTGGTGATTCGGGCTTCGAAACCGCCGGGTGCTGTTGAAAGCAGTTCGATGAAGGTCTCGATTCCTGAAATGCCCTTCACCTTGTATCGCCTGTTCATCTGCGCCTCCACGTTTTAGAATGTCGGAGGCTTTGGCGCCATTTCTTAGGGAAGCTTACAGGGACGCCCTCGTGGGTGCGCTCGACCGAGGTGAGGCACTCGTCTTTCCCTCTCAACTCGCAGCCGATTTCTGGCGCAAGCATCTCGTACTCTCGCGTGCGGTGGGTGTCATTCGAGATGATCGCATCATCTCGTGGGACAGATTCAAGGAACGGGCGTTCGAACTGCGAACGCAAGCTCGGCCTGCGAACGCCATGATCCGGACCTTCTTCGCGAGTTCGATCGTGCGCGAGAACGCCAAGACGCCATTCCTCCAAGCGATTGTTCCTCCTGAGTATGCGCATGAGTCCCAGGCGTTCGAATCGCGCATTCCACGCCTCATTTCGCGAATCCCGAACTCCCGCATACTCTCCCACGTCGCCGATCCGCCCGCATGGCTCGCGCCGATCCTCAATGATCTCCAATCGATCGAGTCGCGATACAGGCTTTTCCTGACGGAGCACGACCTCTACGAACCCGCCTGGCTCGCTCGGGATCCCGCCTTTGTAGGGGGCAGCTACTTTCTGGTCTTCCCTGAGCTCGCCACCGACTATGCCGAGTTCGCCGGCTCTGTTGCATCTCTCCCATCGCTCGCCGTGCCACACGAGAAAACGGTGCCGCTGACGCGCTTCTCCGACACCCAGACCGAGATGGAGGCCGCCTTCGTGCAAATCGCCCAGTTGCTGGACGACGGCGTTTCGCCCGAGGAGATCGTTGTCACCGTTGGAGACCTCGACGCCCTTCGCCCGCGGCTCATCGAGCTTGCCGCCCTCGCCTCCGTCCCTCTGACCTTCCGTCAAGGGTCGTCGCTACTCGAGTCACCGGTCGGTCGGTTCTTTCGGGATCTCATTGAGGCTTCCTCGAGCGGCTACTCTCTTCCTGCGATGAAGCGATTGCTCCTGGCGCAGGCAATCCCATGGCGCAATGTCGCTGATCACGGGCGTGCTGTTGAGCGGGCGGTACAACGCGGCCTCCTTGGCTCCTCCGCCGGCACCGTCGAGCAATGGCTTCGGATCTGCGAGGAATCCTCCAGTGCGCGATCCCTTCTCCTGGCTGCACGCGATGCAGTCTCCGCGGCATCCGCCGGCGCACTTCGTCGCGTCATGTTGGCGCTTCTTGGCTCTGCTGTTGACCACGAGCGGTGGCTTCCTGAGAACGAGCGAGTCCTCCAACGGTGCATGCAGGAGATACGAGAGCTCGCTGAGCTCGAGGAGCGACTGGGCGAGTCGATAGCTTCTCCTGGTGCCTTCTTGATTCGTCGTCTTTCGGAGTCGTTGTATGTGCCGCAGCGGGCTGATCGAGGGATCGATGTGCTGCCGTACCGCGTTGGGGCGGGAATGTCGCCCGAGTATCACTTTGTCCTCAACGCCCACGCACGCAGCGTAGCTGTCGTGGACTCTGGGTTTCCCTATCTGACGCAGGCCCAACGCGATCAGCTCGGTGAGACAGTGGCAGACTGTGACCTAACGTCGATTTATGCCACGGCCTATTCTCTATCCGGTGCCCACGTTGCGTTCAGTTACGGATCCCGGGGCTGGGAGGGTCCGCATCTTCCGCCGAGCATCTTTGTTGCGGCGGGAGCGATTCAGGAATCTGATCATGCCAACCACGGTCGAGCAGAGAGATCTCCCTTCCACTCGTGGCGGGCTGAAGAACGGCTCGAGTTTGACGCCAAACAGGTTCACTCGCTTCAGATGTCGGGCCTTCGGTCCTACCTTCAGGCAGCCACTCGTCCCGGGCCGGACCTTACCAGATCACCCATCGAAGACGGCACGGTCACAACGCTCGCTTCTGCGCAGATGGAAGCCGAGGGCAGAACCGATCTGCTGAGAGTCTCATCCTCGGCTCTCCACAACTACCTTTCGTGTCGGTTTGGGTTCCTGCTGACACATATCCTTGGGATCGACGAGCCGGAGTTCGAGGTAGATCCCGACGATCCGCGACGACTCGGAATGCTCTACCACGACCTCCTGGACGCTTTTTTTGCCTCGTTGAAGTCTGAGGAGAGACCGTTTGAGGCCGAACGGATCGACGAGTACCGATCCACGTTTCGTGATATCTACCGTCGGTCACTCGAACGCGCGCACGGCATGGTGCCCAGGGCAGGAATCGCCGCCCGAGAACCACTCGCCCTGCGTGTCTTTGACGCCGTGATGCGAACAGATTCCGACCTGATCGACGGCCAGCGAGTCCGCTCGTCGGAGCAGCGCGACGAGGTCGTCCTGGATGAGCACGGCGTGGTAGTGGTGGGTCGATTCGATCGGGTCTCCGAATCGCGCGACGGGCTCGTCACCTTGGTTGATTACAAGCGTCGAGAGCTTCCACGGAAGACCGATCAGCACGGCGGTAATGCCCAGGCGATCGGACTCTTGTCGCTCGAACCCGATGCGCGACAAGCAGACCGGGATGCGATTACCAGCCTTCAGATCCCGTTCTACGTCCTCCTTTTGGAAAGTCACGGATTCGCCGTTGAGAATGCCGGCTACTACAGCCTTGAGCGTGGCGTCTTTGACCTGGTGTTTGGCGACTCGGATGTCGCGAAACCCATCATGTCGCGCGAGCGAATGGACGAGGTCATCGACCACCTTCACCATCGCATTGACTCACTCGTCTCTGACGTCCGCGGCGGAGACTACAGTTGCACTGACGAGTGCGATGGGTGTCCGTTCCGTGGTATCTGCCGATCTCGGTTCGTGGTGCAGTAGATGCGAGAGTTCGATCCCGATCAGAAGCGTGCCATTGCAAGTGATGCGGCGGTTGTCAGCGCGGGTGCCGGTTCCGGGAAGACCTTGGTTCTTACTCGCCGCTATGTCCGTCTGGTCCGGGAGCGCCAGATCCCGGTCGACCGTATTCTTGCTCTCACCTTCACCAGGAAGGCAGCGGCTGAGATGCACGCCCGGATCTACTCCGAACTCCGCGACTACCAAGACGATCCATTTGTGCGTACACAACTCTCCAGATTCGATCGGTCCGTCATATCGACCCTGGATAGCTTCTGCTCCATGGTCGCGAGGGACGGGTGTTCGGTCTATGGAATCTCGCCGGAGTTCGTGATTGACGAGCGACGACTCACCGCGCTCGTTGAGGAGAGGGCGCTTGCCTATGTCCGGGATCACGGTACGGATCACTCTCTTCAAGGACTCATACGGCTTCTTGGATTCCAGAGTACCTGGCGTGACGGATTCGCCGCGATAGGCCGCGATCTTTCAGAGGTGGCAGGCACAACCGCCTTCGATCTCTCGACGGATCAGCGTGAATTCGTGACTGCGGAGGCGAAACGGCTCGAGGCTGCGATTCGCGCAGATGCAGTCGCAATTGCCGACCTTGATCCCGGGGAGGCGAAGTGTGTGGCGCGGGCGGTCGATCTCGCACGCCCGGTCGCCGAGTCCGAGGAGATCCTTGACCAGCACCTTGATGCAATACTCTCGATCGGCCTGCAGTGCGGGTCGAGCCGGAAGCCTGCGGTCGAGCTTCTCAAGGCGATTGTCCCGGAACTTCGAAAGAGCGTCGAGGCGCTCCGGATTGCTCGCGAAACCATTGCTCGCTGGCCCGAGCTCGAGCAGCTGGCAGCGCATGCGACCCGGTTCTCGCAGGAGATCATCCAGACAAAGCGTCGATCTGGCGTCCTCTCCTACCACGATGTCGTGACCCTGGCGATTCGCGTCCTCACCGATCAGGCCGAGCTGCGCAATCACTACAAGCGGCGATTCCAGGCGATCATGATCGATGAGTTTCAGGACAACAATGCCGATCAGAAGGCACTCCTCTATCTGCTCTCCGAACGCGAGGACCGACTCTCGGACGGCGTTCCAACGCCATCGAATCTTGCGCCTGGCAAGCTCTTTTTTGTTGGCGATGAGAAGCAGTCGATCTACCGATTTCGAGGTGCCGACGTTTCGGTCTTTCGTGAGCTCTCCGGCGAACTCGGGACACGCTCGGAGGAGCTGACACTTGGTGCAAACTATCGAAGCGAACCCGGACTGGTCCGATTCTTCAATGCACTCTTTGCGCGAACCTTCGGCGAGGCTCGAGAGAGTTTTGACGCCACGTTCAGCGCTCTCCGGTGGCGCCCGCGCACACCGGGGGTCGATCCCAGGGTAGAGCGATGGGTGCTCAAGCGCCGGGAGAGGGGCGATGCTAACTACCTCTCAGATCTCGACGCCCAAGCGTTTTACATCGCGAGAACGATCGAACGGATGGTTTCCGCCGGTGAGCTTCATGTTCGCGACGGCGAGGGGAGCCGGCCCGTCCACTACCGCGACATCGCTATTCTGCTTCGGACCGGCGGAAACCAGATTCGCCTCGAACGAATGCTGCGCCGCTTCTCCGTGCCTCACGTCTCCCAGGCTGCCAGAAGCCTCTACCTGGAGGCACCAGTCTACGACATCTACCAGGTGCTGCAGCTCCTGACCTACCCGCACGACCGTGCCGCCTACGCCGGCCTCCTTCGTTCTCCGCTCGTCGGCATCTCCGATGAGGGGATGGTCCGGCAACTGCTCTCCGAGAACGAGCTTTTCTCTCCGGTCGAGGCTCTCTCAGAGAGTGATCGTCGCGCCCTCGAGAGAACAGCTCTGCGGTTCCACAGCCTTCGCATGATCGCAGATTCACAGCCCATCGCCCGCACGCTCCACGAGATCTGGTATGGATGGGGCTACCGATACCATCTCCTTCGGCGGCCCGAGTACGTTACCTACCTGGAGTACTACGAGCTTCTTCGCGAGCTTGCCATCCAGTTCGAAGACCAAGGACTTGCAAGCTTCCTGGATGAGATCCGCCGTCACCTTGGACAAAACGAGAAGCCCGACGAGCTTGAGCTCCTGCGAGCCGATGCCGACGCGGTCCAGATCATGACCGTCCATCGTGCGAAGGGCCTCGAGTTCCCCGTGGTCGTGATTGCCTATGCGGAGAGCGCCGGCAGGAGTTCGCGAGTTTCCGATCGGCCCTTCTACCTCTCCGATCAACACGGACCATCCTTCGTTCTTGGATCTCTCGCGCCGGGCGCCGTGCGTGAATCTGCGATCAACTACTTCTTTCACGCCGAAACCGAGCGCGCCAAGGCGCAGGATCTTGCGGAGCTTCGACGCCTCTTCTACGTCGCTGCCACCCGCGCAGAGTCACACCTCTTTATCGCCGGTCCGGAGGGTGGACCGGAGGCATCGATTGCCGGCATCGCCGATGAGGCGTTCGCGATCGCCGGGGACTCGCTCGATGACCCCGCGGAGGAGTCTCATGCGCCGGTACGCCTTCAGAGGGTCGAGTGGGAACCGGTTCCCCGCGAACACTTCTTTGCCGCGGGCACAAGGAGTGAGGACGTCTCGCTCGAGGCAGTCGCAAAGAGGTATGAGTCGGCTCACAAGCTCGATCGAACGTTTCCCGATCTTGAGCTGCCGGTGACGACCCTGACCGAGCGAGTTCGTACCAACGGCATCGAGGTATGTCCGCCATGGGGGAAGGTCGACTCGCCCCCTCTTGCCGTTGATCCCATCCTCGCGGACAAGGGTCTGCATGCGGAGTTTGGTACCTACTGCCACTACCTCATCGAGCATGCCGTGGGGGAGTTGCTTCCCGATTCAGCCGAGGCGCTCCATCCCGATCTTCCATCGAAGGAACGGCTTCTCTACGAGCAGGACGCCGCGACGCTGGCACTTCGATTCCTTCGGTCTCCTCTGATGGCTGATCTTGGCCGCGGAGCTGTGGAGCACGAGGTTCCGTTCACTGTTCGCGCGGAGCTCCTGCCGCTGTCAGTCCACGAACAGCTCCTGGGTGCACAACTCGTCAGAGGCGTGATCGACCTCCTTGTGGTCATGGATGACCGATGCATCGTTGTCGACTTCAAAACCGACCGCGTCCTTGAGCCGAGCCACTATGCCGTGCAACTTGGCGCCTATGCGATCGCGGCCGCACGGCTCACCGGACTGACCGTTGATCCGCTCCTTCACCACCTTCGCTCCGGCACCACATTTCTTTTTGACTCCTCACCGGATGGGTCTATACTCGGAGTCCATGAGTACACCCTCTGAGAGCCTCAACCCCTTTGCTATCGCGCAGCGGCAGTTTGACGAAGCCGCGGAACTACTCTCGCTCGACCCCGCGGCGAGGGCCTTCCTGCGCGAACCAATGCGCGAGTTTATCGTCACGATTCCCGTTCGCATGGACGACGGCTCGGTTCAGGTCTTCAAGGGGTACCGGGTCCAGTACAACAACGGACGTGGTCCAACCAAGGGAGGACTCCGGTGGCATCCTGAAGAGACGATCGACACGGTGCGAGCTCTTGCCGCATGGATGACCTGGAAGACTGCGGTCGTCGATCTGCCCCTTGGCGGCGGAAAGGGTGGGGTGACCTGTAACCCAAAGGAGCTCTCACAGGGCGAGAAGGAACGCCTCGCCCGTGGCTACATTCGGGCGGTCGGTCGGATCCTTGGGATCACCAAGGACGTTCCCGCACCGGACGTCTACACCAGCCCGCAGATCATGGCGTGGATGATGGACGAGTTCGAGACGATGAACTCCGAAGCGCATCCGGGTGTGATCACCGGGAAGCCGATTCCGATTGGCGGATCGCGGGGCCGCGGCGATGCGACGGCACGAGGCGGGATTTACACGGTTCGCGAGGCGTGCGAGAGGCTCGGGATCGACCCGAATGGGGCTTCTACCGCAATCCAGGGGTTTGGCAA
>JANQQY010000640.1 GCA_028284845.1 Spirochaetales bacterium | reverse complement strand
CGAACCGGTGATGTATGGCATGGGCTTCTGCCGTCGCTGGGCCCGGGACAGCTCTATCTCTACCGAGTCGACGGCCCCTACGAGCCTCGCCGCGGGCATCGGTTCAACTCAAACCTCTTCCTCGTTGATCCCTACGCGCGCGCGCTGACCGGTGGCCACGATTGGCGCATCGCCGATCAGTTCGGCTACGACCCCGATTCGCTGGAGGGCGACCTGAGCATGTCTGCCGGCGATGCGAGCGCGCGGGGCGTTCCCAAATGCATCGTCGTAGACGACTCCTTTGACTGGCAGGGAGACCGACCGCTGAATCACCCCCTGCGAAAGAGCGTTATCTATGAGGCGCACGCGAAGGGCCTTACCGCCCATTCGAGCTCCGGAGTCGAACACCCCGGGACCTATCGCGGTCTTATTGAGAAGATTCCCTATCTCGTCGACCTGGGGATCACCAGTCTCGAGCTCCTCCCCGTCCATGAGTTTGATCACAATGAAGTTCGACGGGCCAATCCGGCGACCGGTGAGCGGCTTCGGAATTACTGGGGGTACTCGACGCTCGCCTTTTTTGCCCCGAAAGGCACCTATGCATCTGACGGCGCGAACGGAGAACAGGTCAACGAGTTCAAGGAACTTGTTCGGGAACTCCACAAGGCAGGCATCGAGCTTCTTCTTGACGTCGTCTTTAATCACACGTCAGAAGGAAACGAGTACGGCCCAACCCACAGCTTCCGTGGACTGGATAACTCGATCTACTACATTCTGGACGACAATAAGCGGCGTTACCGCAACTATGCGGGAACGGGAAACACCCTCAACTGCAACCACCCGGTTCTGCGCCAACTCATTATCGACTGCCTGCACTACTGGGTTGTCGACATGCATGTCGACGGCTTTCGCTTTGATCTTGGCTCGATTCTTGGGAGAGACCGACGGGGGAACCTGCTCGAGAATCCCCCACTGATCGAACAGATCGCCGATGATCCAATCCTCCGCGACACCAAGCTTATTGCTGAGGCGTGGGACGCAGGCGGCGCGTATCAGGTGGGATCGTTTCCCGGTGGACGGTGGGCAGAGTGGAATGATCGCTATCGCGACGATGTCCGTAGGTTTTGGCGGGGTGATCATGGCGTGACGGCACCGTTTGCGACGCGCCTCGCCGGCAGTTCAGACCTCTACCTTCGAGACGGACGAAAGCCGTTTCACAGCATCAATTTTGTCACCTGCCACGACGGCTTCACCCTCCGCGATCTCGTGAGTTTCGCGCACAAGCACAATGAGGCAAACGGCGAACGCAACCAGGACGGGATGTCCAACAACAACTCAAACAACTACGGCATTGAAGGTCACACTGACGATGAGGCCGTACAAACGATCAGATCTCGACAGCAGAAGAACTTCCTCGTGACATTGATTCTCTCAATGGGAACGCCAATGCTCCTGGGCGGTGATGAGTTTGGCCGAACGCAGAACGGTAACAACAACGCCTACTGCCAGGACAACGAGACGAGCTGGTTCTCCTACGATCTCGCTCGCGAGAACTCCGAACTTGTCGACTTCACGCGGAAGCTCATTCTCCTCCGACTTCGACATCCGGCGTTCCTTCGTCCCGAGTTCTTTACCGGAGAAGACTCGGACTACAACCGCTTGCCTGACATCAGTTGGTTTACCGGTCAGGGGAAACCCGTCGATTGGTCGGGCGTGGAGCAGACGCTGGCGCTCCGAATCGACGGGAGCAAGGCGGAGACCTCTTCCGATCGCGATGACAACGATTTCTACCTCGTCTTTCACGGTGCAAGCAGGGCTTCCGAGGTCCGACTTGGACCGCCGCCCGCGGGAAAGTCGTGGTACCGCGTGCTCGACACCGCTCTGTCGAGTCCGGACGACCTCATTCCGGAAGGCGAGGAGAAGCCGGCCGGCACTCGCTACTCATGTGAGGGCCGAAGTGTCGTTGTCTTCTTGAGCCGATAGCGGCGAGTCCGGGGAGCGCTGCGACCGACCGTCGACAGAGAAGCGCCATTCGCGAGGACTCATGCCGTGCCGCCTGCGAAAGCGTCTGGAGAAGTAGAGCGGATCACGATATCCCACGAGACGAGCGACCTCTTGCACCGGGCGGTTGGTCATTCGCAGGAGATCCTCCGCACGCTCAATTCGTCGCTCTTCAACGTACTCCGGTAGGCTCTTCCCAACCGTTGCCTTGAACAGGTGTGCGAGTCTCGATGGGGAAAGGCCCACCTCTGTCGCCACCGACTGCATGGAGATCTCGCCGGAGAGCCGGTCGGAGATGGTCGCAAGCGCGGCCTCGACGCGTCGGTCGCGGGAGAAGTGACCGGCCGAAGGATTGGCACGATCACACCAGATGAGCGCCCGCTCGAGAGCGTTGAATGCAAAGGCTGTTCGATCGGCGGCCGGACCCGATTGCCACCTCACCAGCTCTCGGAGGGCTCGTTCGACCTCGTGCGCGGCGTCTCCAAGCTGGAGGATGCGTGCCCCGCCGGGGGCCGAAGGCCAATCGAGCCATCGTTCCAGGCGACCGTCGCCGGGGAAGTGGGTCCACATGAGTTCCCAGGAGGCCGACCCGGAGCCGTACCAGTGCGAGACCGTTGGCCCATAGAGGATCGCCGTGCCTGGTGGAAGATCGACGCGCTTACTGCCATGCTGATGTCGACCCCCGCCAGCGAGCGAGAGGATCAGTAGCCAGTCGTCTGACCCCGCAGGCCGTCGAGTCTCGTAGGTGGCGTCCTGGACGAAATGACCGCTTCGGAAGCCGATCGTCATAGCATGAATTTCTATGTTTCCCGTTTCTCTGTCCATCCCTGCTTGCCGGCAAGGAGGTATGATGAGTGCGGAGGCGAACGATGAGTAATACATCAATCGCGGCTGCGGCCCGCGAAGAGTTCCAGACGAGAGGGTACGCGGTCGTAGAGTCGCTCTTCTCGCCCGACGAAGTCGCGGAGCTCCAGGATCTTTTTTCGGAGATCCACCGGACGGGTGCCCAAGGACACTATGAGCATCAGTCGATCGAAGAGGCTGGAAACGACCCGTTGCTCGCCTATCCACGCGTGATGCACCCGCACCGGTTCTCCGCCCTTGCCAACCAGCAGATGCGCCATCCGACCATCGCAGCAGTGCTCAGAGCCATTCTTGGGGAGGAGCCGTTGGCGGTGCAGAGCATGTTCTACTTCAAGCCGCCGGGGTCGCGTGGGCAGGCGATGCATCAGGACCAGTTCTATCTTCAGGTTCGACCTGGGACCTGCGTTGCTGCGTGGGTGGCCCTGGACCACGTAGACCGGGCAAACGGCGGGATGGTGATGGTTCCCTTGACGCAGGATCTGCCCATCGATTGCCGGAAGGCGGGCGATCCGGAGGCGGGTTCGTATGGTCCAAACGCGGTTCCCATCCCTATTCCCGAGGGCTACCGTGGTGAGAGCCCGGAGCTTGAGCCTGGCGACACGATCTTCTTCAACGGGAGTCTTCTGCACGGGAGCGGCCGCAATACGACGACGGAGAGATGGCGCCGGTCGTTCATCTGTCACTACGTTGGGGTGAGCTGCGAAACGATCTCCGAGTCGTATCATCCCCTGGTGACGATGGAAGGCGAGGATGTCGTTCGAGCGAAGACGACGGACGGTGGCCCATGCGGCGGCTGGGTCGGCGCGGCCCACTGATGGGTGCAAGATGAACAAGATGCTCAAACCGCTCCGAGAGAAGTGGCCGGGAACGATGTCGGATCGGGAACGGTTCGTCCGTCAGATGCACCACGAGCCTGTTGATCGCTGCTTTAACATGGAGTTCGGATACTGGAATGAGAACTTCGAAGTGTGGGAGATGTTTCGAACCAACGGGATCACCAGCAATAGCGAGGCCGAATTCTTCCTCGGTTTCGACACCATCAAAACGATCGGCGGTGTCATCTGGATGCATCCGGGGTTCGAGACTCGGGTCGTGGAGGACCGTGGTGACACCCAGGTTCTGATGAACTCGGATGGGTTGCTTGCCGAAGTCCCGAAAGACTCTCACGACACGATTCCTCACTACCTGGAGTCCTCGATCAAGACGCCGGACGACTGGCAGAAGGTGAAGGACGGACGATTCCGCCGTGACGATCCGGCTCGCAGCATTGACGTAGACGCCCTCAAGGCGAAGCACCCCGCTGATCGCGACTATCCTCTCGGCATCAACTGCGGCTCGATGATGGGAAAGATTCGCGACATGCTGACCTTTGAGGGCATCGCATACGCGATCTACGACTACCCCGAGATGCTCGAGGACATGGTGGAGACGGCGTGTCTGCTTGTGGAGGATTCCCTCGACCAACTTCTTGGCGTTTTCGATTTTGACTTCGCGTCCGGCTGGGAAGACATCGCGTTCAAACAGGGCCCAATCGTCTCACTCGATTTCTTCACGGAGGTCGTTGTCCCTCGCCTTTCGCGGATTGGTCGCAGGCTGCACGACCACAAGATCGACATCTGGTACACCGACTGTGATGGCGATCCGAGTGTGCTTATTCCTGGATGGCTCCAGGCGGGCCTCAACACGATGTTTCCGTGGGAGGTCAACAGTGCCGGGCATCCCTCGCAGACGCTTCAGAAGTATGCGCCCGAGCTCAGGATCATGGGCGGAATGGACAAGATGATCCTCGCATCCGGTCGGGACGAGATTCGCCGCTACCTGAGTACCCTTCTGCCTCTGGTCGAGAGGGGTGGCTACATCCCGTTCTGTGATCATCGGTGCCCTCCAAACGTCCCGGAGGACGACTATCTCTTCTATCTCGACCTCAAGCAGGAACTGCTCGGGCTGAACTAGAAGAACTCATACGGCGAGACTCCGTTCTGCGCTATAATCGCCTTCGGAGGCGATATGAAGCGTTCAACACTCATCATGAGTGGCGTTCTTCTTGCGACTCTGTTCATTTTCGCAAGTTGTGCGAGCCAGGAGGCACGCGCAGCACGTTCAGGTGACATCAACGCCCTTCGCGACTACGTCGCTGGCGGTGGAGATGTCAACGAACCCCAGCGAAACGGGCAGACGTTGCTGATGATTGCCACGGAATCAGGTCAGATCGAGTCAGTCCGGTTCTTGCTGGACAACGGCGCCATTCTAGACGCGCGCGATAGCTCCGGGCGTACGGCACTGCACTACGCGGCCGCTGGCGGCCGACAGCCGATCGTTCAGGAGATTCTCAATCGTGGAGCCGAAGTCGATCCACGCGACAATGGCGGTTCTACGCCATTGATGGCCGCCGCTGCCGGAGGGCACGTGGCAGCGGTGGACACCTTGCTCGAGGTTGGGGCTGATCCGAACCAGCGTGACAACGCCGGTCAGACGCCGCTCTTCCGCGGTGTGTCGGCGAACAATCAGGCGATCGTGGAATCACTTCTGAGTCGTGGCGCTGATCCGCTTGTGACGGACGGGCAGGGAAACACCATGCTCTTCCTGGCTCTTTCCGACGATCGCGCTCGGATCGCGGAGCTTCTGCTCGAGAGCGGTGTTCCCGCAACAGACACGAACAACGCCGGTGATACACCTCTTATCATCGCCTCGCGAAACGGTGCATTCCGGGTCATTGACCTCCTTCTCTTCTACGGCGCCGATCCCAATGCTCAGGACCGGCAGGGCCGGACTCCGCTTTTGGTCGGCCTCTCCACGGGTAATGCTCGTCAGATCGCCGAGGTACTCCTCACGGCGGGTGCCAGTGCGACGATACCGGATGTGAACAGCACCTACCCCATTCAGGTCGCAGCGGGAACCGGTGATCCTCAGCTGGTTGAGCTTCTTTTGCAGTACGGTGCTGATCCGAACGTTGAAGATGTAAACGGGCGCACGCCGCTCTTTAATGCTGTTCTGTCTCCGAATCCCCGACCAATGCTCGAGGTCCTTTTACCGCTTGGTGCAGATCCGAACGCCCGTGACAACGCCGGCGCCGCGCCTATCATCCTGGCGGCCGACGTGGGGGATCCTGGTGTTCTTGAGTTGCTGCTTCGCTATGGTGCGGACGCCCGATCGACCAACGCGCAAGGCGAGTCGACGGTCTTTATTGCCGCCCGAGCGGGCAACGTCGACGCGCTTGCCGTGCTCCTGCAAAACGACGGCGATCCAAATCAGCCCGATGACGCCGGAAACCAGCCTCTGATGGTGGCCGCAATGTCCGGCTCGAACGCTGTTGTCGAAGAGCTTCTCTTCTACGGCGCGAATCCGGACATCCAAAACGTGGATGGGCAGACACCTCTGATGCTCGCGGTTCAAGCCGACGCAGATCAGCTCGTCAGCACCTACCTCCGCGCCGGTGCCGATCCCGGCATCACCGACCGAGCGGGCAATACCGCGCTCCTGCTGGGCCTTCGCCAGAGCGCGACCCTTTCAAGCGGACTCACTCGCTCGGTTGAAGTCCTCCAGAGCGCAGGCGCAGGAATCCTCAGTCGACAGTTCGGACGAACTCAGACGGCGGAGGACATTGCTTTTGCGAGTTCCCGCTCCGGCAACACCGATGTCCTTCGCGTGCTGCTCGATGCCGGTTATCCGGCAGATCAGCGAGGTCAATCCGGCGAGACGCTGCTCACCGCGAGCGTCGCAAACTCGCAGTTCGTCTTGGCGCTCCTTCAGTCTGGTGCGAGTGTCGATGCCACAAATCAGGGCGGCGAAACGGCTACGATCATCGCGGCTCGAGAGGGATATCTCGAGACGATGAGGCTGCTGCTCCAGTCGGGGGCAAATGCCGAGGCGACCTCTCCTGAAGGGGTCACGGCCCTTATGTA
>JANQQY010000637.1 GCA_028284845.1 Spirochaetales bacterium | reverse complement strand
CGAATCGATCTGAAGATTGACGGCCACCGAGGCACGATAGTCTCCCTCCGCAACCCAGACACGCGGAGGCTCGGCGATGGTGACGGCGCCGGAGATGCGCCTGGGCCGGTTAAAAACCTGCGTGCGAGCGTGGGCGCGAATAGCCTCGCGGATCGCGTCCACATAGGCCTCGTCCTTCTGGAGCGGCCCCAAGAGAAACGAAGTTCCACCAACACCTTGTGAGGTCACAATCGCGCCACCCTGCCATCCCCGGAACCAGCCGAGCTGATCCGAGCGCATCTGATAGTACATCCTCGCGTAGAGCAGATCCCCATCAACCCAGGTTTGCGTTATCCGAAGACCGGGATCTCCTCGTGTGATCGAGGCAACAGGGGCGAGAGAAAAGAGTTCGCTTACCTGGCGCGTGGGATCCGAGGGGACGTAGTCAAAGGTGAACCCGTAGAGCATCCCCGAAAGCACGAGGGCTGCCTCGTCCAGAAGACGCCCCACAGCCACTGATCGCTCCACCGGTCGAGCATCTGCAGCGAACGGATCGAGTTCTGTCCAGACCTCGAGCTGCACGATGGGGGAGTCGTCCACTTGGGCTGGGAGGAGGGGCGCCGCGACGAGGAACGGGACGGTTGTAAGCGCAGCAGAGACGAGGCGCGCGAGACGTCGTGTCACGCTCTTAGTATCGGCTACTGTCTCTGAACACGGTAATGGGATTGATCCGAAGACGCACGACCAGGTAGAGGAAGCCGACGGCGAACCCCAGGAGGTGCGTCATGTGCGCCACATTGCCACCGGTTCGCGAGAACATGTTGAAGGTCTCAATCACCGCATACCCAAGCACCAGGATAGGAGCTCGAACGGGAAGGATGCCGAACACAAGGATCGTCGCGGTTGGAAAGTAGGTGGCAAAGCCAAGGAGCACGGAGAACACCGCTCCGGAGGCTCCGATCAGGGCAACATTGTACGTCCCGGTCAACCAGTAGACGAGGAAGGAGAGAAACCCGGCGAGCGTTCCCGACACCAGGTAGTAGAGGAGAAACTCGCCTGATCCAAGCCGTCGCTCGAGCTGAACACCAAAGAAGAAGATCCCGAGCATGTTGAACACGAGATGCCAAATGCTCCCGTGGACGAACATATAGGTGAACGGTTGCCAGTACCAACGCTCAATCAGAATCGCCGGCGGGAAGAGTGCCATCCTGTTCACGACGCTCGGAATCAGCGGGCCGGCCAGGAAGATGACGATGTTTGCTGCTATCACGAACAGCGCAGCGTTGAACGAGGTGTGCTTCAACGGGCGCTGAAAGAAGGGAAGCTGTTCCACGCGCTTAACGTATGCGGGCGCAGGAACGCGGTCAAGGCGACTTTCTTGAGCGAAGACAGTTGGGTAGTATCTGCGGAGGAGGACCCATGCTCGTCGATATGCCACTTGAGAAACTCCGGGAGTACCGCGGTCGCAACCCAAAACCGACCGACCACGTTGAGTATTGGGCTCGCGCACTTGCCGAACTCGACTCGACTCCGCCTGAGATCGAGATCGTGCCGTCGGAGTTCACGGTGCCCCACGCCGACTGCTCCGATCTCTTCTTCACAGGCGTCGGCGGCGCACGCATCCACGCCAAACTTGTGGTTCCAAAGGGAGCCAAGAGCGTACCTGCTATCGTCCATTTCCACGGATACACCGGATCAGCGGGCGACTGGAGCAACTATCTGGGCTATGCCGGAGCCGGATTCGTGAACGCGGCACTTGATTGTCGCGGGCAGGGCGGCTCGAGTGAGGACACCGGGGGCGTCAGAGGCAACACTCACCGCGGCCACATCATCCGCGGCCTTGACGACCACGAGGAC
>JANQQY010000636.1 GCA_028284845.1 Spirochaetales bacterium | reverse complement strand
TCTCAAGACTCGTGTTCGAAATCTGATCTCTTCCGGAGTCTTGGGGCTCGCCTCAAAGATCAGCTCGATGGCCTCTTCTGAGGAAGAGTGGGCGAGGGTGATGCGATCCCCGGCCAAGGAGACGATAGGGGAAATGTACTCGCCCGGGCAAAACGTGAAGGGTCCGGCGCGATGCTCGCCCGCCACGATCTCGTAGCTCACGGGAGTCGATCTCAAGAATGGGCCGATTGAACCCACCCACACTGCCTCTGCCGAATCGGTCTCGGGGACGGGTTCCGGCTGGACCGACTCTGACGCTGCAAGTTCTGCCTCCTCCGCGTTGAAATCTGATGGTCCCGGGGGAATCAGACTGGTCGGGGCAGAATCCTCGGCTTCATAGCGAAGCGCGTTGCTCCATCCGCTGTCGTCGTCTTGCTTCCAGTTGATGACCGGACTACCGGGCACGTTCGTAACGTTGAAGTAGATCTGCACGAGGTCGCCTACGTCCGGGTCGCGAGGGACGCGTTCTACGAGCTCGTGCTCATACGGGTGCTCCCACCCGAGGGGCTCATGGATTATGCGCGGTGAGTGCTCCATCTGATTCTCCGGTAGGGCTATCCCTTGATGCCGCCGATGCGGATGCCTGTGGCGAAGTAGCGCTGCGCGGCGATGTAGAGGGCGATAATCGGAAGCATCGACAGGAGGCTTCCGGCCATGAGGGTATTGTAGTCGGTCGAGAACTGCCCGTTGAGGCGACTCAGGGCAACATTAAGCGTCATCATCCGCTCTTCAGTGAGGACGATGAGCGGCCAGAAGTAGTCGTTCCACGCTTGCATAAAGGTGAGGACGGCAATGGTGGCAACGCTTGTGACGCTCATCGGCATCACGACAGACAGGTAGATTCGCGGGAGCGATGCCCCGTCGATCCTGGCGGCATCGAGATAGTCGTCAGGAATCGTCCGCATGTGCTGACGCATGAGAAAGATCGCAAAGCCGTTGAAGAGTGAGGGCGCGAGTAGGCCCGTGAAGGTATTGATCAGTCCCAGATTTCGTAAAACGAGAAAGAGCGGAATGATGGTTACCTGCTGAGGGATCATGAGCGTCGCCAGCACGACGCCGAAGAGCGGTTCACGGCCACGGAACTGGAGCTTGGCAAAGGCAAACGCGGCCATGCTGCACGAGGCTACCGTGATCACGACCGTCGCCGCTGCCACGTATGCCGAGTTCAACAGGGTCCGCCCGAAGGGAAAGATCTCAAAGATCTGAGTATAAGAGTCAAGCGTTGGGTTTCGTGGGAGCCATTGGATGGGAATCACGATCAAGGCACCGTCGGCCTTGAGGGAGGTGCTGAGCATCCAGAAGAAGGGGAGGGCGACAAAGAGTCCGAGTAAGGTCGCGGCCGTATAGAATGCGACTCCTCGAACGCGCGCCTGCGCATTACTCGCCATAGTGGACCCAGACGCGTTGCATCCGAAGTTGGATCACGGTACAGACAAAGATGATTACGAACAGGACCCATGAGAGCGCAGAGGCGTAGCCCATCTCATAGTATCTGAAGGCGTAGGTGTAGATGCGCTCTACCATGACCTGGGTCGCGCCCTGCGGGCCCGCGTTCTCGGTCATGATCATGACCTGCGGGAAGAGCTGAAACGAGTTGATCAGCCCAATCACAAGAACAAAAAAGAGCACGGGAGAGAGCAGGGGTAGCGTGATCCGCCAAAAACGCACTCCGGCGGAGGCCCCGTCGATCTCCGCCGCCTCATAGATCGCCGGACTGATCGACTGGAGCCCACCAAGGAGAATCACTCCAAAAAACCCCATGTCCTTCCAGATGCTCGCCAACACAATCGCCGGCATTGCCCAGCGGCGATCCTGGAGCCAGCCTGGCTCCGGAAGTCCGAGTCCGCCAATGATGGCGTTTACCGGTCCGTACTCCGGGCTGAGTACCCACCGCCAGATGATCGCCCCGGCGACCCATGAGGTCAGGACCGGCAGGTAGAATGCGACCCTCAATGGAACGACGCCGGGCCGATCGCGCTCCAACAGGAGCGCTACGACCAATGACGCCACCACGATCAGCGGTATGTACAGGACTACAAAGGAGAGCGTGTTCCCCAGCACCCGCCGCAACTCTTCACTCGCGAGGATTTCCCGGTAGTTTCCAAAGCCGGAGATGCGCGGAAGCGACCCAATCCCGATCCGCCTGAGCCCGTCCCACTCGGTTAGGCTGATGACCAGAGAGGTCATAAAGGGCGTTATGTAGAACACCACCATACCGATCATGGCAGGGCCTAGAAACAGGAGCAGGTGGCGGATCTTAGCGGGCGCCGAGGAACGCATCTAGTTGCCGAGATCGATTTCCGACTCGAGTTGGGCCTGGGCTGCTCGGAGTGCTTCCTGCGCCGACTTGCTACCGTCGCGCGCCGCTTCCAACTCGATGTTCAGAATATCCGCCATTCGCGCAAAATCCGTTACGACCGGCGGCGTCACAATATAGTTGAGAGAGGTGAAGACCGCCTCACGGTTGTCCGGTGGCGACGTGGTGAGATACTGCTCAAGAGCGTCCGGATAGGTCGAGGCGGGTAGTTCCCAGCCTGCCTCAACGCGGAGGGTTGCAGCTTCTTCAGATGCCGAAAGGAATGCGATCCATCGTGCGGCAGCATCCGGGACGGCTGTGTCAGCGCTTGCCGAAATTCCGTTTGCGAAGAAATGTGTCGCCTGCGCATCCATTCCGGGCTCAACGGCAACATCCCACGCGAAGTCGATCGATCCCGCGAAATCGGAGAAGGCCCAGATTCCTGTCACGAGCATTCCAACCCTGCCGGCCTTGAAGATATCCCATTCGCCCATGCCGCCCATTTGCGCAGCCGAGGGTTGAACGTTCGAATCGAGTACTCGGGAGACCATACGCTCCAGGGCGCGGACATTCTCCGGCCGGTCGACCGTGAACGCCGTCTCGGCTTCGTTCATCAGCGAACCACCGAACTGCCGCACTACCTTGTAGAACTCCCAGAAGTGGATCGGCTGCAGGAGTCCGTAGGTATCCTCGCCAAGGGCCGTGATCGCTGCCGCTGCCGCTTCGGCGTCATCCCATGTCCAGTTGTCAGCGGGGTAGGCCACTCCTGCGCGATCGAAGAGCTCCGCGTTGTAGAAAAGCAAGACCGTTGAGAAGCTACCGGGGAGGCCGTACTGACTTCCGGAGAGGCTAAATGCATCTCGAGCGTTCGGCTGAAGCTGACCCATATCGACCGAGGAGTCCTCGAGGTAGGGCGCGAGATCGAGAAGAAGGTCTCGTCGCGCGTACGCTACGAAGTTCTCATAGTTGAGCTCAAATGCGTCCGGAGCGTTGCCGCCCGCGATTCGCGTTTGCAATTGCGTGAAGTAGTCGTTGAAGCCGTATGTCTCTATCTCCACGGTAACGTTTGGGTTCTGCTCCTCGAATGCCACCCGCATCGCTTCCAGGGTCGCTTCGTTCCCGCCGGATGACGAGAAGTTGGCGTAGCGAACCGTGACCTCGTTGTTCGACTCCTCAACTGCGCCGGTAGCTCCCGCCACGGCGGCGACTACGAGCAGCGCCAGTGCGATCACGAGCGCACGGCCACTCACTTGTTTTGATCTCATATCGTTCTCCTTTTGCTTGTGATCCGTTTCTATGACTCCACGGATCCGGAGTGCCACCTGCGTCTCGCCACGATTTCCACGGCGAGATGCCTAAATGTTCAGTCGAAACACCTCCTGTACTACGAGTGTGGCCACCCCACGAACCCACATCGATTCGTCGGAGGGCACGATCTTGATTGGACACAGCCGATCCAGCCCGTACGCGGTGCTCTCACTGATCGCCTCCGAGAGTGCGGGCATCCAGAGATCCGAGGCATCGACGCCTTCACCGCTCAGGAGGATCATCTGCGGATCAAAGAGACTGATCAGTGTTGAGATTCCGATGCCGAGGTGATGCGCCGCCCGCTCGAACGCCGTCAGTGCCGCTGCGTCCCCTGAGCGAGCCGCCTCGACAACGGTACGCATGTCCGGATCTTCGTCAATTCCGGACTCGGTCTTGTAGAAGGAGCAGATGGCCTCGTCCGATGCGAACGTCTCGACGCTTCCTCTGATGCCGGCCGAGTCGACGCTCGCGTTTGGATCGGCACTCACGCGAACGTGGCCGAACTCCCCGGCTCCTCTGTGAGCGCCGCGATAGATGCCTCCGTCGACGATGATGCCCAAACCGATCCCCTCACCGATCGTGACGCAGAGGAGATTGCTTGCGCCGCGTCCGTCACCGAACCACGCCTCACCAAGCGCGAAGGCGTTCACGTCATTCTCCAGATAGACGGGAAGCTCGAACTGCTTGAGTGCTTCGCGTACCTCGACGTTTCGCCAGTGGAGCACTGAGGTCTCCACTGCCACACCGCCGGACGGATCAACGATTCCGCTGACGCCGACCCCAATCCCGAACGGTGATCCGGCCCGATTGAGGTCGCTTCGTTCCTGAAGCAGCAGCTCGACCATGTTCGAAACCGATCTGAGATAGGCGACCGGTCCGTCGGCGTACGAGGCGGGCTGCTCTCGCAGCGCCACGACATCCCCGCGCAGGTCAACGATTGCGCCCACCACCGTCTCGGTCATGAGCTTCACGCCGATCGCGTCGCCGGCCTCGTAGTTGATCGCCAGCAGCACCGGCTTCCGACCACCGGACGAATCACCGGCTCCGGTCTCAATGAGCAACTCGGAGTGAAGCAGTTCGTCAACGATCAGCGAGCAGGTGGATCTGCTCAGACCGGTTACCTTGCTGATCTCCGCCCGCGAGATGGAGGATCTCTTCCGAATGAGATCGAGGACGATCCCTTTGTTGATCGATCGCATCAGATCGGCATTTCCGGTCGAGCTTGCCAACGATCTTTGTTTGTTCATAGTCCAAACAAAGATTAGATCACAATACTCGTCCCGTCAATGGAATCTTCAGGTCGGACGGCGCCGTGGCACGCACCATCAACTGTTGTACACTTCGCCGGAGGATACCCGATGAGAACCCTTCGATGCGTTGCAACGACGCTCTTGCTTCTTACCGCTTCATTCGCAGTTGCTCAGTCGAATCCAATCATTCCGCCTGAGCAACTGATGGCCAGCCTGGAAGAGTCGGCCGCAATCGCGGAGCGCACGCTGGACGTCCGCCGCGCGTTCCCAGATGAGATAACCGCCGAGCAGTTTGTCCGTGATATGGCGGATCTCCAGGAGCAGTTTGAGCCGATTCTCTCGCTCATCATCGAGACCGACCCACCGAGGGAGATGCAGCAGCTCGCCATGCTGACCGCAATGGGCGCGAAGGGCGTCGAACTCAGTCTGTGGCACTACATCTACGCTCTGTTGACGAGCGATTCTCGATATCTCGAACTCGGGGACAGCTACCTCTCGGCCGGACTCGACCATCTACGCTCGGCCGTC
The DNA here is from genome assembly GCA_028284845.1 of Spirochaetales bacterium. GTDB lineage: Bacteria > Spirochaetota > Spirochaetia > DSM-27196 > SLST01 > SLST01. The sequence goes on along the minus strand of JANQQY010000636.1, from coordinate 12,174 downwards.
ATGATGTCCGAGCGATTCCGGTGAGGAAGCGTCTGATTCGGGAGGTGCCCGGCAGACTCACCGTTGCCACAATCGGGATCATCCATCGGCTTCAAAAGGCGCTACCAGCTGTCCCGCTCAAGCGTAATCGTCCAACGCACGTGGTATGCGTCGTTCCCCGCATCGAATCGATCGGCAGGCCAGAAGAGCTGCTCTGAGTTTCCGTAGGCCGACCAGACCTGCCGAAGCGGCGTGTTTCGATGGACCGTCCAAATCAGGTCTGACTGGTAGAGGCCATCGGAAAGGATGCCGGTCATGAACACACGCCGATTCGCATCGTCGACTGCGAGCAGACTTGTTACATCGAGCGTCGCACCAAGGTAGTTGGTGTAGACGAACCGAAACTCCTTCAAGGTGACCGAACTCGGCTCCGGTTCATAGACGGAGAGCGTTCCGGCATCGTCAAGATCCTCGAATACCTCGGTCGATCCGTCATCATTGATCCTGACGCGTTCCGAATGGCCAATCGTCCACTCGCCGTCGAGCCGATTGGTGTAGCGGGTCTTCGCCATCTCGCAATTTGAGAATGCGACGAGTGCGGCACCACAGAGAGCGATTGCATGAAGCGTTGTGCGTCTCATTGGAGGAGGCTCCCTGGAGTGATCTCCACTCCTATTGTGATGCGAAGTCCCTCAAGCGAGTCGGTGCGAACGCCGAGGTCTTGTTCGGTGAACGCTACGGGGTCGGTGGCCCAGAGCTCGTAGTCTGACGGCAAGTCGGTTGGAGGGGAGTCGTTGTCGTCGTAGTCCAGGACTGAGACGAGGCCCTTTCCCGGCGGAAACGACTTGGAGGCAACGGAGAGGCGCAGGTAGGTGTTGAACCCTCGGAACCGAGCGGTGAGCTGCGCACCGTAGTCAAACGAGGCGGTAAGCCCTTCGTAGACACCGTTCAGCTTGTACTCTGATGAGATGCTCTCAGAACCGTCCTGGTGGACGGTGCTGTAGATGAAGCGGGAGGTGCGGGCGTTTGCACCAAGGTATCCCTCCACGAAGAATCGCTCGCGAAGCTGAATACCCGCGTGCGCCGTCCACTTCCAGTCGATGACTCGCATTCGTAGTCGGTTTTGCACCCCATTCTGCCACTCTGACTCCGGTCGCCAGAAACCCGCACCCACGAGCATCCCCGTGCCGCCCGACCAGTTTACTGGCCCCGAGAGCCAGCTTCGAACTCCCGCGCCCACATTCGCGTGACTGAACTCCCAGCCGCTTGCCTCATCCCACGGCGACGCGAGGTCCGAACCCCAGTAGGCGTTGTACGAAGAGAAAAAACCGTTTAGCCCGGTGGTATCAAATCGGCTCTGCTCCCATTCCAGGTAGAGCACCGGCTCAGCCTGCCAGAGTGATTGGGCGCCTGCGTGCGGAGCGAGGCAAGCCATCAGGACAAGAAGGATCGATGTGAGTCTCATCGCGCGGATGATAGCAGTTTCGGCGCGTCGGGCTGAACCGGCCCTCCAGAAAGCTTGCGAGGGCCGGTGCAATCAACGACCGGTCTAGTCCCAGAACATCAATCGGTATTGACCGGTCTGGGCGTAGGTTCGGGTGTCCCCGTCCTGATCGACGTATATCGACCGACTGTTGTCCCGCTCGATCTTGAAGAAGAAGTAGTTGTCGAGCGCTCCAGGTGTAACGGTCCGTTCAATCTTCTCGTCGCCCTCAACCGTCACGTACGAGGAGGTAATGACCGTCGGCGTATCAAGGCCATTCAGATCTGCCTCCGTGATGAGTTCGTCTGCGCTCCCATGCCCTACATTCACTGCCTCATCACACAGGAGACACGCCAATCGATGAGCCGACATCGCTGGAGTTAGTGTCGTTCTCGTCCTGACCAGTAGGCGGCCAGCGGGGTAGGATAGAGCCCCGTGGCAAAACCGAATCTGCGGATCATCATGTCGGATGAGCATGGCGCTGCCTACTGCAATGCGCCGCTCTGCGCCCCTTCACGCGGCTGTTTTGTCACCGGAACTCACAACCATACCAACAAGGTGTGGGACAAAGTCGACCTGCCGGACCTGCCCCCAGGCCATATTGAGAACCTGCCGCCAACGGCACGAGAGCGTCGTCGTGCGTGCGGGTTCTGGGGATACACAGAGAGGCAGACTCGCGAGGCGCGAGCCGCCTACTCTGGGCTGATCTCCTATCTTGACGCGAAGATCAACTCCATCCTTCAGACGCTTGAGGACCGGGGCCCCGTCGAGAACACCGTCGTTGTGCACACCAGCGATCAGCGGAAAATGGCAACTCTACTCATACAACCCACCCGACTATCTGCCTGAATGGCGTGACACGGGCACGCTTCCGCGGGAGGCCGGCTTTGACGAATGGTGTCTCTGGCACCCGCAGGAGACCGAAGAGAAGGGTTCGCGATACGCGGATCCGGTCGTTGAGATCAACGGCGAGCTCCATGGTCCGCTCGAGGGGCAGTACAGGCCTGATGTCTATACCGATTTCCTGCTCGATTTCATCTCCAGGCATCGGGATAGCCCGTGGTTTGGCTACTTCCCGATGGCCCTTCCCTATACACCGTTCAACTCCACGCCCCACAGCAACGATTGGGCTTCCGGTGATCGGCTCGCAGACGAGGACAAGTACTTCGGCGATATGGTCGAGTACATCGATCATCTGATTGGATGGATCTCTGCTCACCTCGAGAACGACGGGCTGCGCGAGGACACGCTGATCCTCTTCTACTCCGATCATGGTGCGAGCATGAGAATCGTCTCGGATACGATTGACGGACCCGTGCGCGGAGGAAAAAAGCGACCGACCGATCCCGGCACCCGGGTTCTCCTGATTGCGTCGTGGCCCGCGGTGATGCGTGGTGGTGCCGTGAGCGAGGACCTGATCGACTCGACCGATTTCTGGCCCACGATTGCCGAAGTCGCACGAGTGGACGGCTGGATGGACAAGATCGACGGCAGGAGTTTTGTTTCCCAACTGCGTGGCGAGCGCGGCAATCCGCGGGAGTGGGTGTTTATGCATCACGACCCGGGACTGGGCTGGGACAAAGATGAGTTCCGAGTAGTCCGATGGGCACGGACCCGACGCTACAAGCTCTATGACGACGGACGCCTTATTGACATGGAGCGCGACCCGACCGAATGCGATCCGCATTTTCCGAACGAGGGTTCGCCGGAGGTCCATGAAGCGCGGCGGATGCTCGCATGTGTCCTCGACTCGCACCGACCCGAGCACGTGGCAGCTACCCGACAAAAGGGCCGGCTCCTCCTGATGACGGGGAGCCGGTTGCCGACCTTAGTCGAGCGAGTAGGTGAACACCCCTTGTTCGTCGATGTCAAAGTCCAAGCCTTGGAACCGAGTCAGGAACTCGCGATGCATCTCAACCGGATCGAGATCGGGGAACAGGTCCGGGTGGAAGTACTTTGCGAGGTAGGCGGTCGCGAGGAACCATGAGTCCTCGAACAGATCGCCGTAGACCATCAGAACGCGACCGTCCTCGACCGCGGACGTGCTCTGAATTGCCGCCTGACTCACGATTGCTTCCATCAGGCGCCGGCTGCCTTGCGTCCCCACAACGTTGTAGCCCATCTCCGGACGTTCGTTGACCACGTAGGTTTCCCGGACGATGAGGGGCGGATCTTGCTCAACGACCCACTCTGCGTCGACCGTGATCCAGTCTCCGTCCAGTTCTTCCGTGATGCTGACTCCACCGGCGCGGCGAACGAGACCGTTCCGGGGGTTCTGGCGTCCAAACGTTCCGTAGGGGGGTGCGGGTGCGAGGCCCCACTCGCCGCCGTAGAAGATAAACAGCTCCTGATACTCCTCCGAATCGAGGGTCGCGATGCGGTCATCGATCATATCGGTATAGCTCTCGATCCAGCTGACATACGCGTCGGCCTCGACCTCTCTCTCCACGATCGCGCCGACCATTTCGATGTCCTTGATCGTCTCGAAGTCGAGTTGCACGACAGGGAAAGTCTCAGTCACCGTGGCAGACAACATCGGAAAGAACTCACGGGTGGAAAAGATCACATCCGGATTGAGTTCCACAACGAGTTCCTGGTTCACCTGATCGACCGTGCTGATCGAGGGCAACCGGCTCATCTCCGGGAAGAACCCGCTGTTGCGGGTGACGTACTCGGTCGATGCGAGCACGAGTTCCTCCGCATCCAGAGCTCTGATTGTGGCGAACAACTCTCCCATCCCGTTCGCGACCACGCTCTGCACCGGCTTTGCGATCTCAACCAGATTGCCCGCGGCGTCTCTTACGGTGATGCTGGATTCGGACTCTGCAACGAGCCAGTCCGGCTGATCGTTCACCTGGGATGGTTCGGCCTGTCCTGCAGCCGTCGGGCTCGAATCCTGACTCTCCTGCGCCGGTGCGGCCACAAGCAGTGCGCTCACGAATGCAAAGACGGCGACAAACAGGTATCGGTTCATATCTACTCCTCGTAGTGACTCTTGGGCAGTCTTCTGCGAGGCCGGGTAGTGAACAAGTGCCGAACCGAAAGATTAGAGGGCTGTTCCGAAACTTCAGTTGCTGCGAGAACTCGTGCGGTATGCAGAAGGGCAGGCACCGTAGAGCTCCCGGAACGAACGGGCGAATTTGCCGGCGTCGCTGTAACCCACTCGATAGTGAATCTCCTTCACGCTGAGATCGGTTGTCGCCAGGAGCGAGGCAGCGCGAGTAAGTCGGCACTCCTTTTTGAAGTTGTGGATTGTGGTTCCGAAGTGTCGCTTGAAGTAACTCTTGAGGTAACTCGCATTGATACCCTGGTGCCTGGCGAGATCCTCGATCGTGAAATCCGTTGCGACGTTCTGTTCGATGAAGGCGCGCGCTCTTGTCGCGTATATCGCACAGTGGTCGGTCTGGTGCGGACAGGGACAGTCGGCGAACGGCCGGCAGGCGGCATGCAGGAGATCGACCGCGCTGGTACGGACGCCAACCATATTCACCGTTTCGATCGACTGAAGGAGACGTTCCAGAAGCGCTGGTTGGTAGCTCTCCTTCGGCTGCATTGAGAAGCCCTGTGAAGCGTCTGTATTCGCGAAACAGGCAGCGATCGTGCTCCCGTCATCTCCCCAGTACGACTCGAGGAACGGAAGGAATCGATCGAGATAGACCGCGAGCGTGATAGAGTCACATCGATGCTTGTCGAACTCGACTGTTTCGAATCGGTCGACTCCGGAGAAGCATGCACCTCGACCGGCATCAACCGAGTGATGGGATTGGCTGTCGTCATCGAACTCGTAGCCCGAGCTCAGACTGTACTCGAATCTCAGGACTCGATCACTTCTCTGCCGCGCGGTTCCGTTCGTGAGTCTCTCGTTTCGGCACGTGAACCGGTTGACCGAGGCAAAGAATCCGGGGAAAAGCGGATAGATCGTCATGGTACCCTCGCCGAACTCCGGTTCGACGTGGAACTCGAGGCTGTGACTGGGTCCTGAGACCAGACGCGAGATCGTCCGCAGGAAGTAGTTGTCGGTCTCCGTTTCGCGCAGATGGGTCACACGCTCACGCCTCCACGACCCGGCGCTCGCTACTGGTCTCTCTCATCCGTCTGAACGGAGTGACGGAAACAAACCCATCGTGATGAGAGAGATGCACCTCAACCCCGTAGACCGATGCGATGTTCTCCGCCGTGAGCGTTTCGTGTGGCGCTCCGGATGCGAAGATGCTTCCGTCCTTAAGCAGGACGATTCTGTCCGCATATCGCGAGGCAAGGTTCAGATCGTGCACCACCATGATCACACCAAGGCTGGTTGATTGCACGAGCTCTCCCAGGATGTCCATCACTTCAAGCTGGTGCGCAATATCGAGTGCGGAGGTTGGCTCGTCCAAGAGCAACAGTTCCGGCTGCTGCGCCAGTGCTCGAGCGATGAGGACTCGTTGTTGCTGACCGCCGGAGAGTTGGTTGAACTCGTCCATTGCGAGTCCGCCCAGATCCATCAGCTGCAATACGTCCGCGACGATATCGATGTCTCTGTCGCTGCACCGGAATCTGTAGTGCGGCTTGCGGCCCATGAGGACCGTGTCGAACACCGACATCGAGAAGAGCTGCGTAGTGCTCTGTGGTACGTAGCCGATCCGCCGTGCGATCTCTCGTGGGCCAATCGAGGCGAGATCGATCTCATCCAGAAAGACACTGCCGGACGATGGGAGCAGCAACCCCTCAAGGCACTTGATCAGAGTGCTCTTACCGCTTCCGTTCGGGCCCGCGATGCAGACGATCTTATTCGGGCCTACTTCGAGCGTGACTCCTTTGAGGACTTCTCGTTCCGAGTACGCGAAGCGCACATCGCGCGCAGAGATGTTCATGCCAGACCGCCCTTGCGGCGCATGATGAGGTAGACAAAGAGCGGGACGCCGAGGAAAGCGGTAACCGCGCCAACCGGAAGGATTACGGGCGAGACAACGGTTCGAGCGACGGTATCTGCGAGGACGAGAAGGACCGCACCAATAAGGCCTGATGCAGGAACCAGGATTCGATTGTCTGGCCCCACGATCATCCGCACGAGGTGAGGTGCAACGAGACCGACAAATCCAATCGTGCCGGTGAAGCTGACAATGCATGCCACCATCACGGTACAGACGACCATGGTGAACACACGCGTTCGACTCACGTTGATCCCCATGCTCTGGGCACTCTCGTCGCCGGTGTTCATCACGTTGAGATCGCCGGACTTCCAGACAAGCAGGCCTGTTCCCACCGCAACCACTCCAGCCGAGATCGCGACCGTCGTCCAGTTCGCTCGACCCAGATCCCCGACCGCCCAGAACACGGCTGCTCGCACCGCGTCCGAGTCGCCAAAGTACTGCGTGATCGTCGTCATCGCTTGGAAGAAGAAGAGTAAGGCCAATCCTGTCAGAAGCATCTTCTCCGGTGAGGTTCCATTTCGGCTGGAGAGCATGAGGATGAGGCCGGCCGAGAGGAGCGAGAAGAGAAAGGCATTGCCGATGACCAGATAGGAGCCGCCGAGCACGCCCACGCCCATGACGATCGCCAAAGACGCTCCAAACGATGCGGCCGACGAGATCCCTAACATGTAAGGATCCGCAAGTGGATTGCGAAGGACGACCTGCATGACCGCGCCGCTTGACCCGAGCGCCACGCCGGCTACAAGCCCAAGAATCACGCGCGGAAGCCGCAGCCTCCACACGATAATGCCCGCATTGCCCAAAGCGTCGACACCATCGCCCTGAAAAACCCTGCGAAAGACAACGCCATAGGTGTCCCAGAACGAGATATCGGCGGATCCGAATGCGACTGCCGACCCAACGAGCGCTCCCACAACAGGGACCAGCAGAATGACAAAAAGACGCTTCCGGAGGCGGTCCTTCTCGTACGCCGCTTTCAGTCGCTGGTTGTGCTCGCGCAGTACGTCGACTGTCTCAAAGGACGTAGTCACGTCGGATTTCCTTGGATCCCATTGTTGGTAGTTCTTTCTCGCGAAGAATGTTTGACGAGACTACTTTTGTTTGATTCTTGTGTCAACGAATGCGGGGGATTGTTCATCACAACCGCCATAGAACGGTTACCGGCAAGACGCTGGCAGACAGCTTCGGAATGGCGGACTGCACGCTGAGGAAGCTCTTCAAGAACAGATGCAACGATCCGGTTCGCGAGTACACCAGGAAGCGTATCAAACAGAATCGACAACCGATAGATGTAGCTCATGATAAAGTTATGAAAGCCCGGGCAAATTCTCCTCGCGTTTAGGGATGTGACGGGATTGGTCCCGTCCGAGTACAGGCATAGCTATCGGAGCCTACGGAGACGCCTGACAGAAACACGACTCTTGCATCGGTCGCGCGCGACGACCGCTCACGGTAGACTCCGCCTATGAGAGTCATCATTGATGCAGATACCGGGAACGAGATAGACGACTTCTATGCGATCACGCGGGCCCTCTTTGCGCCTCAACTCGAGATTGTGGGGCTGACGGCGAGCCACTTTCGCGTCCACGACGATGCGCCGCCGGACTCCGCGGCTGTGAGCCACTCGATCAATGAGGAACTCGTGCGTTTGAGCGGTCGTACCGACGTTCCCTGCCGGAGAGGAAGTGAGAACTGGATGGGGAAGGCGTGGGGTGGCGATGAGCCTGCGAACTCGGACGCCGTGCAGCACATCATCTCTGCTGCACGAGAAACGCCGGCAGGGAGTAGGCTCACGCTCGTAGGTCAGGGCGCGATGACCAATATCGCGTCTGCGATCAGGCTTGCTCCAGAGATTGCCGGCGCCGTCTCGGTCTATCAGATGGGGTTCCGCTTCGACGTTCAGAGCGGAGTGTGGAACAAGAACGAGTTCAACGTTCGAAACGATCTCAACGCCGCCGACTATCTCTTGAACCAATCGGACCTCGATCTCCACCTTATGATCGCGGATACCTGTCAGGCACTACGGTTCTCACGAGACGAGACCTTTGCGCGGCTCGATGCCGGAAACCCACTTCAAGCGCGTCTCCTCAGAAGATGGGATGAGCACGAGCCGGAGCGTGAGAAGCTCGAATGGATCATGTGGGATCTGGCCCTTGTGTGCGCGGTGATCCACCCGGAGATGGCGCGATTGGCGACGGTGCAGGTTCCGCCGGAAAACGGTACTCACACGGTCAAGGTCTACACCTCGATTGATGCAACCGCGATGAAAGACGACTTCTGGGGCTGCTTCCCGTAACCCGCTGCGCCTGGGGACTCCCTGGACGTCGAGTCGTCACAGCGGAGTGGGAGGGCTCTTTTTTGCGCAAGTTTATAAACGGGTTTGCTCAGGATATCGTCCACGGATCGCTTTCGAGGATCTCGACTGGAAGACGCACTTCCTTGCCCAACTCCTGAACTGTTGAGGTCACGCCGGTCCGGATTTTCTCCATCAGGAGCGTAACGGCAGTGATGCTGATCTCCGTCGCGGGCTGCTTGATGACGGTAACGGGAAAGGGGAGGTACTCGAGCCAATCACTGCCGTCAAAGGTGACGATGTCGACATTGCGCGGGTCAACCGCGAAGTGCTTTAAGCTATCAAGGAGGGCGAGGCAGACGTTCGAGTTGAAGCAGAAAACCACATCGTGCTTCAGGGTACGGGGCGCACTTGATTCGCTCTCTGCCGGTTCGCCGCAAAAATCGATTATCTGCTGCCTGGTATCCTGGAGCAGATCGAGCCGAAGGCTGTCGTACGATGCGCCATCGCCTTCACTCAGCACCGCCATCCTGCAGCCCTCTTCCCTCTCCCTCATCGTGGCGCTCTCCACCGACAGTCCGAGGAAGCAGAAGCTGCGTCGACCCTTCCGGATCATGTTTCGGGCGGAGTCGCAACTCACCCTAAAGTTGTCTATGCCAACAAAATCGTAGGCAGGAGTGCTCCACTTTCGATCGATCAATACCGTTGGCAGTTCCCGAAACCCATCTATCTGCTCAAGTACATCTGCGGAGTGAAGCGTTGAAGCGATCAGAAGACCGTGTACCTGCTTGCCCAGGAAATTCCGAACCAGCTCTTCTTCCTTCTCCGGTGAGTTCTCGGCATCGCCGATGAGCACCGAGTAGCCATGCTCGCCCGCGATCGATTCACTTATCTTGATGATGTCCAGGAACAGATCGGCTTCTCGTATGTCGGCGACAATCAGCCCGATGTGAGAGTACACCTTTGATTTCCCTTTCTGACTTGTGTGCTTCTGTGCATAGCCGATCTCGTTTGCGCAATGCAGAATCTTCTGACGTAGATCCTTGTCCACATACCGGCTCCTGTTGAACACATGTGAGACCGTTGTGATAGATACGCCAACTCTGTCCGCGATCATCTGCATCGTGGCTTTCTTCTTGATGGCCATGAAGGTGAGGATAAATGACAAAAGGCACCACAACAACCAATCTTCGCCCAAATACTCTTTTTTTGCGCAAATAGTTTGTTTTTCTTGCTTTGATTTTGGATCTGTGTAAGAATCCCACGATCACGATGTGGAGTCCGGATGGAGGAATCACTCTGGACGACCAAACAGGAGGATACTCGTGAAGAAAATCGTCATTACTGCGCTCTTGATTCTTGCGGCAGTGACCTCGGTCTTCGCTACGGCAGAGGCGGAGGAGACCGGCGCCCCGGAGAGGCTTGTGATTTGGAGCTTCTTTGAAGGGGCCCCCAAGGTCGCGGCTGACTACTACGCCGAGCAGACCGGGGTAGAGGTAGATTTCATCATCTCGGGCTGGACCGACTATCAGGCAAAGCTTGCGACCTCACTCGGGACGAGCGAAGAGCCCGATCTCGTACTGTTGGAATCGTCTTTTGTAACCAACTTCTTCGCGGGAGACTACTTCTACGACCTGGACGAAGTGTGGGGCGGAAACGCCGCCTATGAGGGATACCTGGCCAACACCGCCAGTCAGACGGTCGACAAGGGTGCGTTCAACGACACGATGTTCGGCATTGGTTGGGAAGCCAGCGCCTGGGTCTACTGGTATCGTGAGGATATTGCGCGGGAGTTGTACGGCATCAACAGCGTCGAGGAAATGGAAGCTGTCCTTGCCGCCGGACCCACGCAAGGATTCCTTGACCTTCAGGCTCTGAAAGCTCCGGGTAACGACGGGGTCAAAGAGATCGGGAACGCCGCGCGGTGGGTCTCTCTTATCCTTGAGCACACGGATACCCCTCTTGTAGAGAACGGGACCCTGGAACTCCAGGACAACTTCTACCAAGCCATGGAAGATGGTCGTGAGCTTAGTGACCGTGGCGTCTTCTACACCTACGGAAACGACCAGCAGATGGAGCCCGGATTCCTTGACGGAAGCATTCTTGGTGTGATCGCGGGTAGTTGGTACGGTGACTCGATTCGTCGGCTCGAACAGGACGGACGATGGAGGATCGCCGCGCTTCCCATCAGCATCGCCTCCGGCGGTACGTGGGCTGCGGTTCCGAAAGTTGGCGGAAACCCGGATGCGGCCTACGAGTATCTGTCGATGACGCTGATGAACGAGGACTATCTTCTAGAGAACATTGGGGACTTTGGTAACTTCGTTGCGAACCGAAACGTGATGGCCAGTCTGCTTGCGGGAACAGATGGTGTCGATACCTACTTCGGCGGACAAGATCTCAGCAGTAAGTTCAACGAGGTAGCGAACTCTCCGAACATGAGATTCTTTGAGAGGTCGATCTTCTTCAACGCTGCCGCCGGTCCGCTTACGTCTGCGGTTGAAAGCTACATCTGGAACAATAGCTTCGACACGATAGACGAAGCGATCGATGACGCATTTAGCCAGATTGAGTCGACCGTTCCGGATCTCACACTCATCAAGTAATCAATGGTGGCACCCGGGACCTCTCCCGGGTGCCCTCTCCGCGATCGTGAGGTTCGATGCTTAGGAAAAAAAACAGACTCACCAAAGACCACTACGGCTACCTCTTTATAGCCCCCTTCTTCATCGTCTTTTTTATCTTTGGGATCTACCCGATCGTACAGAGCCTGCAGCTCTCATTCCTACGATTTGATATGAACATCCGTACCAACGAGCCCGTTGGATTCCGGTACTACGAACGCGGATTTCGTGACATGAATTTCTTCGCCTCCATCTTCCGTACCTTGAAACTGTGGGGCATTCAGTACCTCTTTGAGTTTTCGTTCGCCATCATTCTGGCTGCGATCTTCAGCTACAGGGCGGTGAAGGGAAGCCACTTCTTCAAGAGCGCGTTTTTTACTCCCAACATCATCTCGACCATAGCCATCTCGGCCCTGGTGATTCTCTTTGTGGGATTTCCCAGGGGGATGTTGAACGTGCTCTTGTTGAATACCGGTGCGATCGATGAGCCGATCATCTTTCTCTCATCCAGGTTCTTTCTCCAGTTCGCAGCGATCTTTATTGGCTGGTGGATGTGGTACGGACGGGCCTCTATTGTCGCATCCGCCGGGATGACCACGATCCCCTCCGAGCTCTTTGAAGCGGCTAAAGTCGATGGAGCGTCGTTTTGGCAGTCGTTCTTTCTCATAACGATTCCCCTGGTGAAACCGACGCTCATCTTTATGATCTTCACCTCCGCCATTGGAGGGATGCAGGCATTTGAGATCCAGTACATGCTGACCAATGGCTCCGCAGGCGGTGTCAATCGATCTCTCGTGACAGTCGCCTACTACATCTTCTCCCAGGCCTTTGATGCCGGAAACATGGGATACGCCTCAGCACTCACCGTGATTCTGTTTTTTG
>JANQQY010000624.1 GCA_028284845.1 Spirochaetales bacterium | reverse complement strand
CTCCTTTTGGCGTCATTGAAGGGACGGTCTCTCGGGACGCGACATAGATGAGCGGGAGACTCTCGACGCACGTACTCGACACGGCGTCCGGCATCCCGGCCGCCGGGATGCGTGTTGACCTGCTGCGCCTGCCGCCCAAGTCCGAAGACTCCTCGCGGGAGGAATCGGTCCTGACCGCGATCACCAACGAGGACGGACGGACCGACGCTCCGCTCCTCGAGGCCGATGCGGTTCGGAGAGGGCGCTACCGACTCGTCTTTCACGTGGCCGACTACTTTCGGTCGCGGTCGCACGACGACGCCGGCAAATTCCTCGACCAGGTTCCGATCGAGTTCGTCATCGACGATCCAGCCGCCGCCTACCATGTGCCGCTTCTCGTGAGCCCGTGGGCCTACTCGACCTATCGGGGGAGCTAGTGAGCTACGATGTCATCGTTCGGCAGGGGCGAGCCGTGACACCCGACGGCGTCCGAGTTGCGGACATCGGTATCACCGATGGCCGTTATGTCGCAATTCAAGATGAGCTCTCGAATGTCTCCGCGAAGCGTGAGATCGATGCGCGGGGGCTTACCGTGCTTCCGGGAGTGCTCGACGCTCATGTGCATTTTAATGATCCGGGTCGAAGCGAGTGGGAGGGCGCGTCGACGGGCTCAGCCGCACTCCTCGCAGGTGGTGCCACGCTCTTTGTTGATATGCCACTCAACTCATCACCTCCAACGCTCGATGCCGCTTCGTTTCGCGCGAAGGTGGATGCGCTTCAAGGAGCCTGCTACACCGACTTTGCGCTCTATGGAGGACTGACACCTGGCAATCTTGGGCAGATGGAGGAGCTCGCTGAGTGCGGTGTGGTTGGCTTCAAGGCGTTTATGGTGCCGAGTGGCATTGATGACTTCGACTACGCCGACGACCTGACGCTTCTTCGCGGAATGGAAATCGCTGCGAAGCTCGACCTCCCGGTCCTCCTTCATGCCGAGAGTCTTCCAATCATCGATGCGCTCACCCGGGAGCACCTCGACCCCCTTACACAAAACGATTCCACGGCCAATGAGGCAAGCGCGCGCGAATCCATAGGGGCATTTCTCAAGAGCCGGCCCATCATCTCTGAGCTCGAGGCGATCTCTCGTGCGCTTCTCTACGCGCGGGAGACACGCTGTAGAGTGCATATCGTTCACGTGACAAACGCGCGGGGGATTTACCTTGTACGGGAGGCGGCGACGAGTGGTCGAGTGGATGCCAGCTGCGAGACCTGTCCGCACTACCTCGCCCTCTCTGAGGACGATCTGTTTGAGCTTCAAACTCGGGCCAAGTGCGCTCCGCCCTTACGACCGGAGTCGGAGCGACAGGCGCTTCTGGCGGAGGTTGTTGCCGGGAACGTGGATACGATTGGTTCCGACCACTCGCCCGCGCCGGCGTCGATGAAGAGCGGATCGTTTCTCGAGGCTTGGGGAGGGATCGCCGGTGCCCAGTCGACCCTTCGAGTTCTGCTCTCCCTTGGCGTTCCGCTTGAGTCGATCGCCACCATGACGGCGACCAATCCGGCACGCAGATTCGCTCTCCCGCGCAAGGGTGCAATGGTGATAGGCAACGACGCCGATCTGGTGATCTTGGATCCCGATGAAGAGTCGGTGCTCACACGCGACGAGCTTCGCGATCGCCACAAGTTGAGTCCCTACGTTGGCCGAAGCCTCAAAGGCAGCGTGAAGGAGGTCCTTCTTCGCGGTGCGCCCGCTTCAGTTGAGCCCCAAGGTCGTCTCATCACGCCAGCGACTCGCCCGTAACTACATCTCTCGCGCGGCCCCCAAACCCCGATTTCGATTGACCCAAACGGCCTGCGAGGCGACTTTCTGGCCCAGGAGGCATTGTGCGACGTATCTACGCTATGGTCATTTTCTTGGTGCTTGGGACCGGATTCCTCTCCGCAGGTGGAGCGAGCGAGAGCGAGGAGCCAAAATCAAGCAACGCTCCGGCGGAGTCCGCTCAGATGGCCGGATCAACGAGATCCGTAGAGGGTGGCAGCTACATCGACTACTCTCCGGAGCTCTTCGCGAGTGCATCCGAACTGAGGCGGGTCTACTTCTTTCATGCATCCTGGTGCCCGACCTGTCGTAGCGCAGATCGCGCCTTTTTTGATGCGGCTGATCGAATACCTGACGATGTCGTCCTCTTTAAGATTGACTACGACAGTAGTGACCAATTGAAGCGGAAGTTCGGGGTGACCTTTCAACACACTTTTGTTCTTGTCGATTCCGACGGTGAACAGGTCGCAATCTGGAACGGCGGTGACATCGAGAGACTGATTCAGAATACGCTGTAGGCATGATCCTCATAGGGTTTGCCTTCCTTGCGGGGATCGTGACCATTGCGTCCCCCTGCATCCTTCCCCTTCTTCCCATCGTGCTTTCAGGCTCCACCGGGGCCGGAAAGCTTCGGCCGTTCGGAATTGTCACCGGCTTTGTGCTCGTGTTCACGCTGGCCACCCTCGGACTCTCTGCGCTCGTGCGAGCGACCGGAGTCTCGCCCAATGTGACACGCTGGATTGCCGTTGTGGTGCTCGCGCTCTTTGGCATTGTGATGCTGGTTCCAAAGCTCACGATTCTGATGGAGTCGTTCGCATCGCGGCTCGCCACCGCCGGCTCTCGGGCGCAGATGGCGACTCGAGAGGCGACGGGATTCGGACCCGGTCTCGTGGTGGGAGCGACGCTTGGACTCGTTTGGACTCCCTGCGTGGGGCCGATCATGGCAAGCGTTATCACCCTTGCCGCGACGGGAGCCGTGGGCGGAGTAGCCGTGGCGGTGACGGTCGCCTACGCCCTTGGTACCGGACTCCCCATGCTTGGGATCATCATTGGGGGGCGCGCCCTTGTTGGGAGACTCTCCGGCCTCAAAAAGGCCGGCGGTGCGATTCAACGCGTCTTTGCGACCCTCATGATTCTTGTCGCGGCCGCAATTGCGTTCAACCTTGATCGTGACTTTCAGGTCTGGGTACTGGATACCTTTCCTGCTCTCGAACGCGGAATCACCGCGATTGAGAGAAATGATCTAGTCGAAGAAGAACTCGATCGGCTCCGGGTAGAGTAGGTCGTCCGGCTCCGCCCATCCGCTTGTCCTCACTGCTTGCGTTGGATCTCAATGCCGGGCAGAGTGGGAGAACCCAAAGAGCGTATGAGCAGAAGAACACAGGCGTACACGATAGCTGGGACGATTCGGTCTGATGTCGGATTCCCCGCCGGGGTCGATATCCTTGAATCCGGCGGGTCGGCGTTGGACGCAGTTGAAGCATCCATTCGGCTGGTCGAAGACAATCTGGATGACTGGACAGTCGGAACCGGCGGTCTCCCGAATCTCCTGGGAGACGTTGAGCTGGATGCGTCGATCATGGACGGGAGAAGCTTGCGTGCCGGGGCAGTCGCGGGAATCCGCCACTACCGGGAGCCAATCTCGATCGCCCGTCGGGTGATGGAGGAGACGCCGCACGTACTGCTGGTCGGGCAAGGCGCCGATGCGTTTGCAGAGGCCGCCGGATTTAAGGCGTCGAAGCTTCTCACGCCGGAAGCGGAGGCGCTGCATCGAGACTTCGTCCAAGGGCATGGAATCGTAAGGCACGAGCACGATTCGGATGAGGCGATGACGAGGAAAGAACGCTACTTCGAGTCGTTCTCCCGCCTCGTCAAAGACCACGATCTGATGGAGTGGTATCGGCGCTACGCAGCCTCCAACCATGGCACGGTGAATGTGATCTGCCGGGATACGATGGGAGACCTCTGCTCAGGGGTCTCGACCAGTGGTCTCTCATTCAAGTTCCCGGGACGCTCCGGCGATTCCCCGATCATTGGTGCCGGAAACTACGCGGATAATCGATACGGGGCGGCGGCGGTCGTTGGAATTGGAGAGCTCGCGATCCGGCTCTCTACCGCGCGGATGACCGTGAGCGATATGGCGCACGGTTCTTCGGCCCAGGAGGCTGCCGTAAATGCGGTGGCGGCGCTGCGTCATCTGCCGGATCTCGACGGTGGGTTCGCCGTCCTCTCGATGAGTGCGGACGGGGAGGCCGGATCGGCATGCAGTTGGGAAGGCTTCTCGTTCTGGGTGGCCGACTCGGAGGAGCCCTCGCCACGGTCGGTGCCGTGTGAGTTCGTGGA
>JANQQY010000611.1 GCA_028284845.1 Spirochaetales bacterium | reverse complement strand
GCTCAATCTATCTCGTCTCGAGGCACAGGACGGGCAGGCGGAGGGCCGTTCGCGCCCGCAAGACCCCAGACCACCATTCCCATACGCGGAGGAGGAGGTCGTCTTTGAGAATACCGACGCGGGTATCTCCCTCGCAGCCACGCTTACCGTGCCTGCCGGTCCCGCGCCGGCGGAGGGATACTCCGCAGTCGTGCTCGTTTCCGGTAGCGGTCAGCAGAATCGTGACGAAGAGATTTTTAACCATCGCCCCTTTCGTGTCCTCGCTGATAGCCTGTCTCGAGCCGGGATCGCCGTACTCCGCTATGACGACCGCGGGATCGGTGGCTCTGAAGGGGGAGAGACCCTTGCGACTGCCACCACCTTCGACTTTGCCGCGGATGCCGCAGCGGCGCTCTCGTTTCTACACTCTCGCCACGATCTAAACCCGGCTGCGATCGGGATACTCGGTCATAGTGAGGGCGGGGTCATCGCTACCATGCTCGCCGGCGGCGAAACGGCCTCTCCCGTTCGTCCCGCATTTGTCATTCAGCTCGGCGGCACCGCCATTCCCGGTTCGGACGTTCTTCTGACGCAAAGTGTTGCGCTTCTCAGAGCGAACGGCGTGCCCGAGTCTTCCATCGAGGCGATCTCCGCCGCCAATGCATCGATCTACGAGATCCTTCTCTCCGATCGAACGGCGGAAGAATCTTGGGAAGAGACCAGCGCGCTTCTCTCCTCTCTGGGGGTGCCCGCTGAGCAGCTCGAGTCACAGCGTCAGCAACTCTACCACCCGTGGTTCCGCACCTTCCTTGGCTACGACCCCAGGCGTGCACTTCGTACCTACGCCGTTCCGATCCTCGCCCTCTTTGGCGAGCTTGATCTTCAGGTCACCGAGCCGGAGAACCGTTTAGCAATGGAGTCAGCACTCGCGCTCGCGCCTACGACCGATGTCACGATTGTGACTATTCCCACGGCCAATCATCTCTTCCAGCCCGCTACTCGAGGGACAGTGGACGAGTACGCGACGATCGAGACGACCATGATGCCTGAGGTGCTCGAGACCATCGCCGGATGGATCAACGATCGTTTTTAGAGGCCAAGCGCATCCCTGATCTCCTGGATACGCCTGTCGATGGTGTCCTGACGCTTGGCGGAGGCGACCCTGTGCGCATGGCCACGCCTCTTCCCCGGGGTGAGTCGGTTCCACGCAGCGGCGAACTCTGCGTCTCCGTCAAGGGCCTCTTCGAGCGCAGGTGGGATGTTGACTGCGTGCTGATCCGCTACTCGCATCCGCACCTCGACCGTCTCGTCAATGCCCTTGGAAATCTGCTTGAGGATCTTCTGTGCTACGATCATGTACCAGATCCGGTCTCCCTCGCGACCCAGACGGTCGACCAGATGATTCGTCTGGGTCGATCCGAGCCGGTCAGGCAACAGAGTCGCTTCCAGCGGTACGCCGTCGATCTCGGCCTCAACTCGCAGTCGGAGACCCGAACCAAACGGCAGTGATGTAGCGATCTCATCCGGTAGATAGATGACCGTGTAGAAGTAGGTTCCGTAGTCGTAGACTTCGATCTGCGTTTCGAACCTATGTGTGAAGTACACGACCTCTCGCTACGCCTCGGCAACCTCAGGATCCGGCTCACCGGCCAGATTGCGGTTGATTGCCGCCGCCGCCTTTCGCCCCTCGCCCATCGCAAGGATGACCGTCGCGGCGCCCAGGACGATATCGCCTCCGGCGTAGACGTTGTCCATGCTTGTCTTCCCGAACTCGTCGGTGACGATATTGCCCCACTTGGTTGCTTCCAGCTCCGGCGTCGTGCGCGTGATGAGCGGGTTCGAATCATTCCCAATTGAGACGATGACAGTATCCACGTCGATCACGCTCTCGCTGCCCTCCACCGGCACGGGCCTTCTCCGCCCCGACTCGTCAGGCTCGCCGAGTTCATACTCGAGTACCTCAAGGCCCACGACTCGATCATCCTCGTCGCCCAGAATCCGAGTCGGGTTCTTCAGAAGCTTAAAGATGACGCCTTCTTCCTCGGCATGATCGACCTCTTCTGCTCGTGCCGGCATCTCGACGCGGCTCCTACGGTAGATAACGTAGACTTCCTCCGCCCCAATACGGATCGCCGTGCGAGCCGCATCCATGGCGACATTGCCTCCCCCAAGGACAGCCACACGCCGGGGTACGAAGATCGGCGTCTCCGCCTTATCCCGGTCGTACGCCTTCATCAGATTTGAGCGAGTCAGGAATTCATTGGCGGCAAACACGCCTACGAGGTTTTCGCCTGGTATCTTCATAAAACGAGGCAGACCCGCACCGGTCCCGATAAACGCCGCGTCAAATCCGTCGTCCTCCAGAAGTTGTTTTAACTTTCGAGTCTGTCCCACCAGAAAGTTGGTTCGGATTTCGACTCCCATCGCTTCAAGCGTCCGGAGTTCGTCCTCAACGATCTTTTTGGGCAGCCGGAACTCCGGAATGCCGTAGATCATGACACCACCCGGTTTGTGAAACGCCTCGAAAATCGTGACCTCGTGCCCCTCGCGTCGCACATCAGCAGCCACGGTGATACTCGCCGGGCCGCTCCCAATGACCGCCACCCTCTTGCCGGTCGCAGCTTTCACCTCTGGAATCGAGCCGGACGGATTGCCCGTAGAGCTGACCGCCGGAGACGGAGCCTCGGCAGTCGTCGGCCGTGACGAGGCATCCGTTCGAGCACTTGGTGGCAGCGGGTTCTCCTCGCTGACAACGTCGTCCGGGAGGCCGTGAAGGCCGGCTTCCCAGTCGGCGACAAAACGTTCGATCCGGCCAATCGAGACGCTCTTGAACCTGTCTTTCAGCGATTTGCCAACGGTGCAATACTCCTGGCACTGATTCTCTTGAGGGCAGACACGGCCGCAGATTGACGGGAGGAGACTGGTCTCTTTGATAACGTCAAGAGAGCCTGCATAATCACCATCGGCCACATGCTGAATGAACCGTGGGATGTCGATTTGGACAGGGCAGCCTTTCACGCAGGGCGCCTTCCTGCATTGGAGGCACCGCGCCGCCTCGACCTTCGCCTGCTCCTCGAAGTAACCGTACGTTACCTCGAACATATTGCCGCCGCGCACGACTGGTTCCTGCGCCGGCATCTCCTGCTGGGGAATGGCGAGGCGCTCCTTCGTCCGCAGTTCCTCGGCCGCCTCGATCTCATTCAGAAGTCTTCGAGCCTCGTCCCGAAGTTCGATCGCACTCGTGTGACTCATGTCTCCTCCCTCGATAGACCCGCTACCGCCGCGTCGACCCGGCACGCTTTTCGTGCGACCTCTTCCTGATTCTTGTAGCTCGCCAGTCGCTTTATCATATTGTCGAAATCGACCTGATGGCCGTCGAACTCCGGCCCGTCCACACAGACGAACTTCGTCTCGTCGTCAATGGTCACGCGACATCCACCACACATACCGGTCCCGTCCACCATGATCGTGTTGAGGCTGACCATCGTCTTCACGCCGTAGGGACGTGTCGTGGCGGCCGCAAACTTCATCATGATCGGCGGTCCGATCGCGACCGCGATATCCGGTTGTTCACTCGACTCACAGAGTTCCTTGAGTGGTTCCGTTACGAGTGACTTGCGGCCGTACGATCCGTCGTCGGTGCAGATGACCAGATCATCTGCAATCGCCCGCATCTCTTCCTCAAGAATGACGAGATCCTTGTTGCGGGCGCCGATGATCACCGTGAGGTGGTTACCCGCCGCCTTGAGCGCTTGTGCGATGGGAAACATCGGAGCGACTCCAATCCCGCCGCCAACACAGACCGCACGCCCAAATTTCTCGATGTGCGTCGGATGCCCCAGCGGACCCAAGACCGCCGCGACCGACTCACCCTCCTCGTAGCGCGAGAGCTTCATCGTCGTACCGCCAACAGCCTGAAAGATGATTCTGATCCATCCTTCTGCACTGTCGGCGTCGGCGATCGTGAGAGGAATGCGCTCTCCAAAGTCGGTGTCTGTCTGGAGAATGATGAACTGCCCGGGCTGTCGCGCTTCGGCGATCAAGGGCGCGTTGATTCGCATCATGTACACCTGATCGGAGAGCTGCCTCTTTTCGAGAATCGTGTGTTCCATGGTCTCCTCCACAGGTGCGGGGCGATCGGCGAGGATTTATTGTCTGCTATATAAGGACGAGTCTATTGGAGGGGGGTGAGGCTGTAAAGGCGGGCCGAACAGCGAGCGCACGTTCGGCCTGTGGTGGTCGTGGAATGCTCAGCTTCCCAGATACTGCGCCGCAAACTCCTCAGAAGGCGGGATGATTTGGATAACGTCAACGAGGTTACCGGCGGGATCTGCGAGCATGAAGTGTCGCTGACCAAACACCTCGTCCCTGAGCTCCTGTACGCAATGCATCGACCCCTCCACGATGATTCTCTGGTGCTCCTCCGTGGCATCCTCAACCTCAAAACTTACGATGACACCGGAGGTCGGCCCACCAAATCCTTGAGGCACCGTCTCGTGTTTTGGGAGCATCACGGCTAGCTCGAATCGCCTCCCGTCGCTTTCTCTGACAAGACTCACGTACCAGTCCGACGTGAAGCTTCGCTCGAATCCGAACCATCTCTCGTAGAACGCTGCGACCTCGTCGACCTGCTCTGCCATGAGGACTACGTACATCCCTTTCATCTTGCCTCCTTATACATACACTATGCATGTAAAATACATACGTGTTGCATGTATGTCAATCCTGTGGTGAACTACTGCATGCCACGGCGAACGGCGGCTGATGCGGAGATCACAAGGGCACATGTGCTTGAGGCGGCCAGACGAATCGCTACCGAATCCGGACTCGAGCGACTCACACTCGACCTGGCGGCCCGCGAATCAAACGTCACCCGCGGAGCGGTCTACCACCATTTTGGGAGCAAGCACGGACTCTGTAAGGCCCTCATCGTTGACGAGCTTGAGCAGATGCGGAGCGCGATCGAACGCGCGGCCGTGCCTGATGACGGCGAAGATTCCACGCCGGAGGGCATCCGGCGCGCGCTCGAAGCGGGTAGCCGGGCGTTCTTGGAAGCGCCACAATCCCGGGCGTATCAGCGTATCGTTCTTGTTGATGGAGCAGCCGTCTTGGGGCCGGTCGAGTGGCGCGCGCTCGACGACGAATACACCACCTCCACGCTTGTCGATGCATTTGAGGCGTTCGCCACCAGGGCGGTCGGGGCACATGCGCTCTTTGAGCCTCGTGCCGCCGCCGCGGCATTCTCCGGTGCGATGAACGAGCTCAGCAGATGGATAGCCGACGGGAACGAGCTGGAGGCCGCCGTGGCAGTCGTCAATCAGCTCCTGTCGACGCTCACGCGAGCGGGTTGAGCTATACGTGCTTGCCGCGTTCCCATCCGTCGGCGGTCAGCCATTGCTCGCCTGACGCGATCGCGCCTTCCTCCATCGTGGTTGCCATGCTGTCATTCCACCGGTTGAGGTAGCCAAATAGCGAGATCACTCCAAGCATCTCGACGATCTCTCCGTCGTCCCAGTGCTCGTGAAGCTTGGCCTGGACTGTACGGTCTACTGCGTTTGGTATGACGGAGGCGGCGAGCGCGAAATCGAGTGCCGCGCGCTCCGCCTCCGAGAAGGCCGGATGCGTTTGGTATTCGGTGATGTGCTTGAGTTGATCATTTTCAGCGCCGTATCGCTCCGCGGCTCGGATCGTGTGCGCTTGGCAGTAGTTGCAGCCGGCTGCGCGGCTGGCAATGTATCCAATCAGTCGTTTAAGCGCGCTCGTCACGCGCCCGTGGTTCGCCATAACGGCTTTGTTGAGCTCAATGAAGGAGCGGGCAATCGCTGGACGACGCTGCATGGTCAGCACGCTATTCGGGCAGAATCCAAGGGTTTCATTGAAGAAATCCGAAAGAGCGCGTACCTCTTCGTCATGGTCGGGTGGGAGTGGAGTCACGAGTGGCATAGAGCCTCCTTCTTGTCATGGCGCCAGGCAATCGGTTACCGGCCAAACCTCTTAAGAAAACCTCGTTTGAAGAGCACTACGTTGCTCTCATTCACGAGTTCGCCATTCACATAGTAGCGGATGTACGGCAGAAGGCCGTTCTTAAAACCGGTCTCCTTGAACTCCTTGAACTCGGCAAAGAAGGGCTCCTGATCGTACTCGACGTAAGCAATCGCTACATCTTCATCCGATACTCGATCGAGATACCTGCGCATCATCTTCCAATCCGAACACCAGGCCTGTGTCAGGATGACCGCGACCTTCTCACCCTCGGTACGGATCGACTCTGGGGCCTCCCCGTTGGCCATCATCTCTCTGCATTCTGTTTCTGTTAGTTTTCGCATATCGCTCCCGGTCCAGAGTAGCACGTCACGCTGTGTCACGAAGCGTGGTGATGGCTGCACGGCAAGTCTTCCATCTGGAAGGGATTAATCGAGTCGACGTTACTTGGCGGACCGCCGATTGCGGCAATCGCACTCAGCGCCACAGCTTACGTCGCAAAAAAACACCAAGCTTCGTGACACCACCTATCGTCTGGCCGTACCCTCTCCAAATCGTAGGAGGCATCGTGCAGAGTACCGACTACATCGTCCGGATGATCGAGGAGCTGGCGGCCGCCATCGCACGAATCGTCTCACTTCGAAGAGCCGGCAATGTGGTGGCCGCGGAGATCGAGGTCGAGAACGCGTATCAGGCTCATCTCGGCATTGACCCGGATCGCCTTCGTGCGCTCTCTCTCGCCGAGCTCGACGACGTCATCCGAACGACACTTGAGGAGAGTGGAGAGGCTGCTCTGGCGATCACGACTCTCCTGACCGAAGAGGCATTGCTTGCGCTCGACGCGTCTGCACTATCTGGAGTGACGTCGCAGGCGATTCGCGCTGCCGAAAGGGCGATCGTTGCCTGGGTGAGGCTTCTCACAGGCACCGGTGAGGCGGCGGGCAGTGACGAGCAGGCAGAACGAGTCGAGCACCTGATCTCGTCCGTGGCCTCTCACCCGGTCGATCGCTACACCATCGCGGTGATCGCGGCCTACTATGAGCACACTGGAGCCTTTGGTTCGGCCGACGACCTCCTTGTCGATCTTGCTCAATCGGGCGGCGCCGAAGATAGAGAGCGCCTGATTCATTTCTACGAGCGTCTCCTCAGGCAGCCTGACGATCTCCTCGCTCACGGGAACCTCCCTCGCGCCGAGGTTTACGAGTCGCTTGCAGCTCTCCGTCGAATGACACCCTGACGGCTTGACGATGATGTAGGTGACGACCGAATGAAACTACACGAGGACGAGTTCGAGATCAGCGCATCTCTTGTCCGCGGCTTCCTCCTGTCACAGTTCCCGGAGTGGGCCGGTCTGCCGCTACAACTTCACGAGGGAAGCGGGACCGTCTCCGTCGTCTTTCGGCTTGGAGATGCGCTGGCTGTCCGTCTGCCGCGTTCGCCTTCATTTGCGACAGAGGCCGATCTGCTTGTGTCTGTTGGTGAGATTCTCCCCGACGATTTGCCGCTCGAGGTACCGAGGTTACGTGCCGTCGGTTCACCCGCCGCCGGGTATCCGTGCCAATGGCTCATCACCGACTGGTTGCCCGGGTCTACGCCCCAGGCAGAGGAGCTCGCTCATTCCCAGCCGGCCGCGCGCGACCTTGGAGAGTTCGTTGCGAGGCTGAGGGCGATTGAACCTGGCGGATTTGTGGTTCGTCACTACCGAGGCGAGCCGTTGAGACGGCGAGACGCCCGAACCCGAGAGGCGATCGTGGCGGTGGCCGACGAATTCGATTCGGACGCTCTGATCGGGGTTTGGAGTCACGCTCTCGGAATCCCGGACTACACGGGCCCTCCTCATCTCTTCCATGGCGACCTGCATACCGGCAACCTCCTCGTGCAGGGCGGATCGCTCACCGCGGTCATCGACTTTGGCGGATCGGCGATTGGCGATCCGTCTGTCGACGCGCTCTCTGCCTGGTGGGTCTTTTCAGAGAGCACACGGTCCGAGTTCAGGTCCGCCGGAGGCTTCACAGATGAGATGTGGGAGCGGGCACGCGGGTGGGCACTCTCGGTCGCGCTCATTGCGCTTCCCTACTACCGCGAGTCAAATCCGGTCTTTGCAGATATGGCCAGACGTGCGATTCGGCAGGTTCTGGCAGATCAGTAGCTGCCGGACGAGCAGAGAGGTTGTGCGTATCTTCCCCTCATGAGTGAAACACTCATTCACGGCGGACCAATTCTCACGATGGATTCTACTCGCCCCGCCGCTGAGGCTGTTTTGATTCGTGGTAGCACCATCGCGGCCGTTGGCAATCGGAGTGAGGTGCGACAAGAAGCATCGGGTACGACTCGCGAGATCGATCTCCACGGCCGGGCGCTCGTCCCGGGATTCAACGACTCTCATACTCACTTTGCGATTGCGGGTCTTGCTCAAACGAGCGTCGATCTCGCCGGACTCAGTAAGTCGCAGATCCTTGAGTCGATCGCTGCACGATCTGAGGGGATGCCAAAAGGGCAGGTTCTCGTAGCTGAGAACTGGGACTATCCCGCCTGTCCAGATCCGCATATCTCCGATCTCGATCGTGTCCTACCTGATCGACCCGCCTACCTCGCCCAGTTCTCCGGTCATGCTGCGTGGGTGAACTCCGCCTTTCTGCGGCGCGCGCGGATCAAGCCGTCGACTCCGGATTGGAACCTTGGAGGTGTTGAGCGTGACTCGCACGGCAATCCAACCGGGATTCTCCGTGAGCCGGCAAACGCCCCAGGAGTTGCTCGTTTCTACATAGGGCGGTTTCTCAACAGAACGCTGGTAGACGACGGACTCGATCGGGCGAACGAGATCTACTCGGCCCACGGCATAACGAGCATTCAAGACAATACGTGGTTCCCCTGGCACCTGGGATGGCTCAGGTCACGAGCCGCTCGTGGGCTCCAGTCGGTACGAATGACCTGTTGGTCGTACGGCAAGATTGGATTCGCATGGCGCTGGTTCGAGTCAAAACGATTCGATCCCGAGTGGTGTGCTCTGGGGCCGCGCAAGTTCTTTCTTGATGGGGCGTTCTCGTCGCGGACCGCGCTCCTCTGCGAACCGTACTCCGACGATCCCTCTACGAGCGGCAGCGGCTTGCATGTGGACGAGATCGAGCGGTTCCTCACTCGGGCAACGCGAGCCGGACGACAGACGGCCAGCCACTCGATTGGTGACGCTGCTACTCATCGATTTGCGGTGGCCGCAGGACGTGTCGCGCAGAGGTTTCCGCACCTGCGAGATCAACGCCATCGCATTGAGCACGCACAACTGGTGCAGCGAGGCGATTTCGCGCGAATCGCAGATCTGGGGCTCATCATTGCGGCGCAGCCTCACGCGGCCGGCACCCCGCAGAAAGATCTCGCTCTTATTGGCGAGGAGCGCCTGGGCCGGGCCTACCCCTATCGGTCGATTCTGGACGCCGGGATTCCACTCGCCTTTGGCTCCGACTATCCCGGAGAGGCGACCTTCGACCCGCTGCTGGGAGTTCATCTTGCGGCGAACTTGCCTAGCGGCGAAG
>JANQQY010000576.1 GCA_028284845.1 Spirochaetales bacterium | reverse complement strand
TTCCTCGCGAAGCTCTCGAATCGCAGACCCCAGCGCTTTTCGAACCCGTGCCTCGTCCATCTCGCGGACATTGGATTCAATTGCCTCCACAAGTCCACCGGCTGCAACGAGGCTCACCTGCGCATCCGGTGCGAACTCGCGAATGAGTCGTGCCAGGTACGGATCCTCAACAGTGCGATCGGTAGCGAGCACCGCGAATGGATCGCCGCCCGCCAGCATCGCCGCCGGTTTCACGGCGGGAACAACTCCAACAAAGGAGCACTCGAATTGCCTTCGAAGATCGGTGAGCCCAACAACAGAGGCGGTATTGCACGCGATAACGATGAGGTCAGGAGCAAACTCTCGGATCGTATTGGACACGAGCTCGTGCAGGATAGCCTGCACCTCCGCCGGTGTTCGTTCTCCGTACGGGAAGTGCCTCGTGTCGGCGATGTAGAGGAAGTGGTGCTTGGGAAGCAGGGCGCGTGCCACCTCAAGGTATGGGATACCCCCAATACCCGAGTCAATCACCGCTACAAGCGGACTCCTACTCATCGCCGAAGAGCGACGAGAATGCGTCGCGAGCCGAACTCTGATCGTTCTCTTTTGTCTCTACAGTTCGATTGGAGGCCACGAAGTAGTCACAGAAGTTGGCCCGATCTTTCTCTCGGACCGCCTCCGGAATCGTCTCTCGGCAATCCCAGTGAGCGCCAGGTTCGTAGAATGTGCAATTCAGACAGACTTTTGCGTCGGCGCCGCACGACTCGCAGAGCGTATTTCTGTAGATCCTCTCTGCGAGCAGTCCCCCGCATTTGAAGCATTGCGCCATGGCGGAATGATGGCTTGTGCCTCCACAATCTGCAAGTGCCTGTTGAGTTGCCTCTCGTTCAGGTCTACGATCAGGCATGTTCTCTCCGGGTCACCACTCGTCTCACTCCGTCGATTCAGACCGACTCCTGGCACTTCTCGGTCGCTACCCGACCGTTGTTGATCTCAACATGCCGAATATCTCAATTGGCGATGTGCACATCGAAGGCAAGAGCCTCTACGGCTGCAATCTCTCGAGCAGCACGCTTTGTGGTACACGGATCTCAGGCTGCACCTTTGAGTTGTGCTTCCTGGCCTTCTCCAACCTGGAGAGTGTCCGCTTTGAGGAGTGTACCCTCCGGAACTGCGTGCTGGGCGCTTCTGTGGTCACCGACACACGATTCTCATCGTGCATCGTCGTTCAATGCAACATGAACGGAATACAGGCGGATGTGCTTTCCTTTGATGATTGCGACCTGCTCCACACGCGGCTCAATGGTGCTGCCTTCGCCGGGACGGAGTTCATCAACTGCAACGTGAAGCGGACTCACTTCTTACGTAGTAAGACCGATGGCGTAAGCTTCAAGTACTCAAACACTGAGGACGCAGTGTTTGTCGAATCGCAGGGCTGGTAATGAGACTCCACTCACACTTCTCAATCCAGACGCTCACCAACACCTACTTGGTGGGACCGGAAGATGGTGGAGATGCGATTCTCATTGATCCGGGTAGTTTTGACGGACCCCTTCTCGATCTTGTGGAGAGCTCCGGCTACTACGTTCGAACCGTTCTCCTGACACACGGCAATGAGTCTCAGCTTGCCGGTCTAAAGACGATTCGAAGAATCTACGATTGCGAGGTCTTTGGTGCGTACGAGAGCATCCTGGGGTTTTCGACTCGGCGAGTCGCCGATGGTGAGATTCTTGATGTCTGCAGCGATTCCATTCGCGCGATCGCCATGCCCGGCCATGGAAGCGGCAGCTTGGCCTACTATGGATCCGGCTTCCTCTTCTGCGGTATGGCCCTAAGCGCCGGTGAGTACGGCTGGGTGGAGAACTCCTACGCGCGGGCAATCCTTCAGGCAGACGTACAGGATAGGCTCCTCATCCTACCGGACGAAACGGTCGTCCTCCCCGGCTTTGGGCCGCCGTCCACGATCGCGCTGGAGAAGATCACTCTTCCTAAGGAAGATCCGACGCAGCTCGCAGGGCGTCCTTAATACGCGCCGGCAGCGGCGCGACAAATTCACGCCATTCGCTGAACTCGGGCAGGTAGACGCGCAACCGATAGGCGTGAAGCATCATTCCTTTGATGGGGAGTCGGCTCTCCTTGCGCGAGTAGACATCGTCACCAACGATGGGAGAGCCGATCGAGGCCATGTGGACCCGCAGCTGATGGGTGCGCCCGGTCTGTGGCTTCATGAGCAAGAACGAGTGTCGTTCGAAGTGCCGGAGGACGCGGTACTCCGTGACGGCGAGCTTCCCACGGTCCGGGCTCACCACCGTAAACCTCTTTCGATTTCGTTCATCCCGCGCCAGGTGATTCTCGATCGTGTCGATGCTTCGCGGTGGGCGGCCTTTCACCAGCGCGAGGTAGTGCTTGGTCGCACGCCGGCGCTTGAACTGATCGGCAAGGAGGGCAACCATCTCGGGATCCTTCGCGGCGACAATGACGCCGGAAGTCTCTTTATCAAGGCGATGCACAATTCCAGGTCGAGCCGAGTCGCCGAACCGATGGCGGAGCCCTTCGACGTGATAAAGGAGCCCCTGAGCGAGCGTTCCGTGTCGGTTTCCGGCTCCGGGATGGACGACCATTCCGGCAGGTTTGTTCAGCACGACGACTCGGTCAGATTCAAAGAGAATATCGAGTGGTATATCTTCCGGATCTATGCTCGGCGGATCGGGTTCAGAACTCGATATCTCTATCACCTCCCCTCCGCGGAGACGCTTTGAGAGTCTGACTTCCGCACCGTTTACGCGCGCCTCTACGTTCCTATGCGCGATCTGGCTCCGGGGAAAAAGGTCGAGTACCTCAGCGATGTAGCGGTCTACTCGCATCCCCTCATGGATCGAATCGACGGTGGCGGTGGTGGTCATCTACCGTGAGCCTTGATCCGCGCGCCCGAGCAGGTAGTCGGCCAATGCAATAGAAAGAGAGAGGGTCGCCGTTCCTGCAAGAATCCATGCGTTGTCGGTCCGAGTGAGCGGCACGTATCCTGGCGGGGCGAACAGCTCCGGGAGGTACTCGGTGGCAACGCTTGAGCTCCGAATGCTCTGAACCGTAAATCGACCCACTCCATAGAGAAGTCGCGTTGCGAGCAGTGTAAGCGGGATGCTGCCAATCGCCACAATCTCAGCCCGTCTCAGATCGCGCACGAATGGAGAGAACTCCTCCGGTTCGTACTCCTCCGCACCAGGAACATCGGCGGTATCTGACGATTGCGTAAATCCAGGAGAGACTACAGCAAACACAAGCAAGACGAGCAAAAGGACCCGCGTAGCACTCACCCTCTCGCTCCAAAAATCGCACTGCCCAGGCGAACCTGCGTGCTGCCACACCGAATGGCAAGCTCGTAGTCGGCACTCATGCCCATGGAAAGCACATCGATCGACTCCTCCCCCAGGCGTCGTTGGAGAGTCTCGTAGACCCGATAGGTTCGTTCAAAGGCGCGCTCAACTTCGCCCTCGTCATTGCTGTTTGGTCCAATAGTCATAACACCTCGAATCTGAACGCCCGGCAACGCCGATATCTCCTCCGCGTCGCCACAGAGCTCGTCCTCATTCCGATAGCCCGACTTGCTCTCTTCTCCCGAGCAGTCAAACTGCAACAGAAGAGAGACCGGCGGCGCCTCATGCCCGACTCGCTGCGAGATCGCCTTGGCCGTCTTCTGGGCATCGATGCTGTCGACCCAGGTGAAGGTTCCGGGAACGAGCTTTGCCTTGTTCGATTGAAGGTGGCCAATGAGGTGGAGCTCTACCTGAGCGCGGGATTCCAGAAGGGCGAACTTCTCCACAGCTTCCTGCACACGATTCTCCCCAAATCGAAGTTGGCCGGCGAGGATCGCATCCCGAATCCGCTCAACGGGTTGCGTCTTGCTGACAGCGATCAACTCAACCGCTCCGGGTTCGCGACCTGCCGCCTTCTCTGCCAGAGCGATGCTTCCACGTACCGAGCGCAGACGCTCTTCGATCGAGTGCACCTCTCCACTCTATTGACTCTGCGTGTTTGCGAAAACTACCTTCACGGAACCAGAGGTTCTATGAGCGAAACAAGTTGGAGTGAACGTCAGAAGAGCACGTGGCGCGCTAACGTCGGACTCGCAGAGATGCTAAAGGGCGGGGTCATCATGGACGTGACGACTCCGGAACAGGCGAAGATTGCCGCGGATGCCGGAGCAGCCGCGGTTATGGCGCTTGAACGTGTTCCGGCGGATATCCGGGCGCAGGGCGGCGTCGCCAGAATGTCTGATCCGGAGATGATCCGTGGCATTCAGGAGGCGGTGACCATTCCAGTCATGGCCAAATGCCGAATCGGTCACTTCGTAGAAGCTCAGATTCTGGAAGCGCTGGGCGTCGACTATATAGATGAGAGCGAGGTGCTGACACCTGCCGACGAGCGCTACCATGTCGACAAGAGTTCGTTCAAGGTTCCCTTCGTCTGCGGGTGTCGCAACCTTGGAGAGGCGCTTCGCAGGATTGGTGAAGGGGCCGCGATGATCCGAACGAAGGGTGAGGCCGGCACGGGTGACGTGGTCGAGGCGGTGCGGCATCTCCGGACCGTTCTTGACGATATTCGCCGAATTCAGCACCTGCCACCGGAAGAGCTCATGACCGTCGCAAAGGAGCTTGGCGCTCCCTACGACCTCGTTGTTGAGGTCGCTCGGACCGGCAAGCTACCGGTGCCCAACTTCTCCGCAGGCGGCGTCGCTACACCCGCTGACGCGGCGCTGATGATGCAACTCGGGGCTGAGGCGGTCTTCGTCGGCTCCGGGATCTTCAAGTCAGGTGACCCGGCTGTCCGTGGCCGCGCCATCGTGGATGCCGTAGCCAATTACGACAACCCGAGCAAGCTCGCCGAGATCTCACACGGGCTGGGTGAACCAATGTCCGGACAAAGCGTCGCAGCGATGCCGGACGAAGAGCGGATCGCCGTTCGCGGCTGGTAGTGAACGGCGTCGTTGGCGTACTCGCCTATCAGGGCGGATTTCAGAGGCATATCGACGTTCTAACTCGGCTTGGTTTCCCCGCTCGTCAGGTGCGCGATCCGGAATCGGCCGGAGCCGTTGATGCTCTCGTGATGCCCGGCGGTGAGAGCACGACCATTGGCATGCTGATGGAGCGGTTCAGTGTTCTGGACGTGCTGCGTCGGCGTATCAACGAGGAAGGGCTACCGGTGTTTGCGACCTGTGCCGGCACGATCCTCCTTGCGGATACCATTGTCGGAAGCGACCAGCCGGCGATCGGCGGCCTCCACATTGCGGTCACGCGAAACGCGTACGGTCGCCAGATTGAGAGTTTTGAGACCTCACTCGCAGGTGAGTGGATCGGCAACAATCCCTTGCCGGCGGTCTTTATTCGGGCGCCTATCATTGAAGCGGTAAGCGAGGATGTCGAAGTTCTTCTCGAGTTCGAGGGTCGTCCCGTGCTTGTCCGCCAGCAACAGATCCTGGCTGCCACCTTTCACCCCGAATTGACAGACGACACACGGCTCCATCGTCGCTGGCTCAAGGAGTTCGTCGGCCTCGGCTAAGTCGCTAAACGCTCCGTTCGGCGTTGAACGCGTCGATCTCCGCGAGCGCCTCGCGCTGAGCAGAAGTGAGGTCGAGCTTCTGAATGACCTCCGCCGCCTTTGCTCGGAGCGAACGGACGCGTCTCTCAAGAGCGTCCAGAACGCCGCTTGTCTGCATTGCTGAACGAAGCGTATCAAGCTCCTCGCTCGCGATAGAATCACTGCCAAAGAGCTCGGCGAGTCCAGGCTGATCGGCTCCGCAACGGGCGAGAAACTCGAGGCGATGCAGCGTTTGCTTGTCGCTGGTGATGTCCGACCCGGCAGGTTTGCCAATCTCTTCAGTCTCGCTCATGACCCCCAGCTGGTCGTCTCGGATCTGGAAGACGACGCCTTGGAGTTCACCCCACTCGCTCAGCGCATCAACGGCTGCCTCAGACTGGCCTGCGTAGAGCGCGCCCAGCATCATCGGCAGCGAGAAGGTGTAGCGGCCGGTCTTGTAGCGGTAGACCGAGACGATCTCGTCTGCGGATGCGTCATTCGGCCTGTGACCATTCGCAACATCGGCCATCTGCGCGATCCCGACCTTGGAGATCTCGGCCGAAATCAAGCGCACCAGCTGCAAACCCTTCGCCGGTTCGACCGGCAACGAGGCAACGGCCTCAATGGCAAGCAGAATCGCGACATCGCCTGCACAGATACCCATGCTCTCGCCGAATCGGGTCCAGTCACGGTAGTCCTCGGCCTGGCCGCGATTCTGGTACTGGGTGTAGATCGCCTGCTTGCCGCGACGCACCGGGTCCTGGTCCATGATGTCGTCGTGAATGAGCAGGAACGACTGCACGAGCTCGAGCGCCGCGGCGATCGTGTAGAGGCTCTCGTCGGGCCGAGTCCCAAAGAGCGAGGCTGTCGCTACGACCAGCGATCCTCGGATCAGCTTCCCAGCGGTAGCGAAATCCACGAGTCGGTCGAGTAGATCCGGACCCCAGTCGTTGACCTGTGCAGCAGCCGATCCGTATTGAGCGGCGATATCACGGATTGCGTCCGAGATTCCTTGTCGATGTGCTGTGAGTGAAGCAATCACAAGGCAACCTCGTGCGATGGTTGTATGAAGTTTCGTGCGATCTGTCGAACAATACGTCCTCGAGAGGGCTTCACCTTTTTCCGGTAGACCACAAACGGGTCGGCTTCAATCTGTGCTGCCGTCCAGTTGTACATGTCTGCCGCAGTCCGAATGGGAACGAGGTATCGTCTTGGGATAAATCGGTAGCCCTGCTCCGCTTCCGCTTGCCAGCTTCGGTAGCGTTCGAGCTGAGCGGTCAGGAATCGCTTGAACTCCTCAGCGTTCTTGGTGACAGTCTCCTCGCGAAGGTCGGTCAGTTCGGTTTCATCCAATGGAAGGTAGACTCGTCCAAGCGAGTTGTCCTCGCTGATGTCGCGGATGAAGTTGATCATCTGCATGCTGCGACCAAGACGACCGGCGGCGAAATCGGCTTCAGTACTAAGTCCCATGATGCGCGACATAAAGAGGCCGATGACTTCCGCCGACCCGTAGATGTATTCGAGGGTGCTCTCGATCGTCCGGTGAATCGACTTGGTGAGATCGAGGCTCATCGAGTGGAGAAAGCCTTCGATCCACTCCGGGAGGAAATCCTTGCGGCGTGCGAGTTCAACAAAGGAATCGATGATAACGTCACCGGATTCGTGCCCTTCGGCCGCCTGACGATAGCTGTTGACAAAGTGATGAAACTCGTCGATCTGTTGGGGTACAGAATCAACGAAGTTATCCGCGACTCGGACAAATCCATAGAGGATAAAGACGTCGTCCCGGACATCCTTTGGGAAGAATAGGCTGCTGTTGAAATAGGTCTTGCTCCCCGACTTGAATACCCGCCGGTGGATCTCCGTGGCCCGCATCTGCCTCTCCTATCCGCGAAGGATAGTATTTGGGGTGCAGCGCGGCAAACCTGCTACCCGGTGCGGATAGTCTACCGCCATTCCTTAGAATTTCGCTCTGGAACTGCAAGTTGCGCTCCAACGACGATATTCGGTGCATTATTGAACGGAAAGAATCGTAAGTTTGCCTTGATTTGTTGACTCGTACTGCAAAACGAACTAATCTCAGTGGTACTTTGAGGCCTGCAACGCGAGAGGTGCAATATTCTCTACGCGTTTTGGGTGAATTGGAGGATAGATGACAACTACAAAGAAGACAGGGGCGCAGGTCATCGTTGAGGTCATTGAGCGCGAGGGAGTCGAGTTTATTTTTGGGCTTCCCGGCGGCGCTGCAATCCCCATTTTCGACGCTCTTGTCGATTCGAAGGTCAAGCTGATCCTGACGCGACATGAACAGGGAGCGACTCATATGGCCGACGGGTACGCCCGTGCAACCGGAAAGCCGGGGGTCGTGCTCGTTACCTCGGGTCCGGGTGCTACCAACACGATTACCGGAATTCTCACCGCGCAGATGGACTCCGTCCCGATGGTGATTGTCTGCGGCCAACAGACCACCGGCAATCTCGGCTTGGACGCATTTCAGGAAGCCGATGTCTCGGGAATCTCCTACCCGGTAGTGAAGCATAGCTACCTCGTCAAAGACGCCGCGGACCTCCCGCGTGTCATGCGAGAGGCCTTCTACCTGAGCCGAACCGGTCGACCCGGGCCAGTTCTCGTGGACGTTCCGAAGGATGTTTCAAGCGCATTGATTGATCCCAACTACGATGAGGAGTTTCATCTCCCAGGATACAACGTTCCGGGACCCGGAGCTGCAGAGGATATTGCCGAGGCGGCGCGGCTTCTGAAGCGCGCGAAGAAACCAATCCTGCTCGTCGGGCACGGTGCCGTCATTTCCGGAGCAGAAGAGTCGGTTCGATCACTCGCCGAACGGATGCGGATTCCAGTTACCAATACTCTGCTTGGGAAGGGGTGTTTCCCGGAGACACATGAACTCAGTCTCGGAATGCTTGGCATGCATGGAACGGCGTACGCGAACAAGGCGATCGTAGACTGCGACTTGGTCATGTCGATCGGGAGCCGATGGGA